>DATHAW010000139.1:0-8720 GCA_035296465.1 Spirosoma sp. | reverse complement strand
CGCTTATGAACGCGCAGGATATGGAAACTGCACAACCGGGCACCAACTCATCGGGCAACGGTCGGCAGCGACCGCTAGATTTGGTTATACCGAGTCAGGTGAGCGAATTCAGCGTAGATATAGAGCGGGCGATAGCCGAAGCGTTTGCCAACCGTTCCGATGCCATTGCCTTTCAGCGCAAACGACTCGAAGCTGACCGCGACGTGGACAAAGCTCGCAAGGAAAATGGGATTAATGCGGTGCTGAACGCCGACTTTGGGCTCACTAATCGGGGGAATCGTCCCGGCGACGTATACGTTCGGCCACAGGACCGGCAGTTTGTGGAGATTCAGTTTGTGGTGCCTATCATGACCTGGGGCCGGGCACAGGCCCGTACTGAAACGGCCCGTGCCAATCAGCAACTAACAGTCCAGACCGTGGAGCAGGCCAAACGTCTTTTTGAGCAGCAGATTTATACACAGGTCACACTACTGGATATGCTTCGTCAGCAGGTGAAACTGACCGCCGAAGCCGACCAAATTGCCCAAAGCCGCTACCAGATTGCCCAGGAACGATTTAAGCTAAGCGACCTGACCGTTACCGATTTAGGCATTGCCATTCAGGACAAAGACCGCGCCCGTCGCGATGCCATTCTGGCCCTCCGCGATTACTGGCAGTCGTACTATACCCTCCGGCTGCTGACGCTGTATGATTTTAACACGAACCAAAAAATACGTTACGTACCATGATTACCCTAAAACACATCGAGAAAGTGTACCGCACCAGCACCATCGAAACGCTGGCCCTCACCAATGTTAACCTGCACATTCAAGCGGGTGAGTTCGTCTCCATCATGGGGCCCAGCGGCTGCGGTAAATCGACCCTGCTAAACCTCATGGGCCTGCTGGACGAACCCAGTGCCGGGCAGGTCAAAATTGGCCAGCAAGCCGTTACGGAGTACCGTGATAAGGAACTGGCCCGGCTGCGAAATCAGAAGATAGGCTTCATTTTTCAGAGCTTTCACCTCATCAATGATCTGTCGGTGCTGGACAATGTCGAGATTCCACTGCTTTACCGAAAGGGCGATGCCACGGGGGCGTCGCGTCGTCAACTGGCGCAGGAGGCTTTAACCAAAGTGGGTCTGAGCAATCGTATGGCGCATTTTCCGGGCCAGTTGTCGGGCGGTCAGAAGCAGCGCGTGGCCATTGCACGTGCCATTGTGGGGCGACCTGCTATTATCCTCGCCGACGAACCAACCGGTAACCTCGACAGTGCAATGGGTAACGAAATCATGGCGATTCTCCAGCAACTGAACGCTGAGGGCAGCACGATTGTGATGGTCACGCACGATGAAACAATGGCCAAAAAAACGCACCGGCTCGTGCGGCTGTTTGATGGGGCAATGGTGGGAGATAGTGTACTGCAAACAATCTAAGCCATGCTCACAAACTACATCAAAATTGCCTGGAAGGTATTGCTGCGGCACCCGTTTTATACCTTCATTACGCTCTTTGGCATCAGCCTCACCTTAACTGTGCTAATGGTGCTCACCGCATTCATCGACCACCTGGTAGGGAGCCATTATCCGGAAACCAACCGGTATCGGTCACTATACATCGAGCGGATAAAGCTTGAAGATTCTACGCGGAGTTCCATGATGTCTACTTCCATGAGTTACAGGTTCCTGGCCGATATTACTAAAACGCTTAAAGCGCCCGAGCGGGTAAGCATTTTTTCGACACCCCACGGCTCCAATGCCTACGCTGGCTCCCGGAAAATTAAACTCGACACGAAGTTTACTGACGCCAATTTCTGGCACGTTATGGAATTCGAGTTTCTGGAAGGTAAGCCTTACAACGAACAGAATATCAATAATGGCGAGTTTGTCGCGGTAATCACCGACCGCGTCAAAGAGGAATATTTCGATAATCCGGACGAACCGGCGGTGGGCAAATCAATAGAGCTTGAGAATGTTACCTACCGGGTCATTGGGGTGGTACGAGGGGTTCCGCTCACGCGTCTTTTTACCGCTGCCGACGTGTATTTTCCGTATACTGTCCCGAAAAGCAATTACCAGAATACAGGACATACGGGTAACTACCAGGCCATTCTTCTGAGTAAGGGTAAAAAAGAAATGGAGGAGGTGCGTAACGAATTCCAGGGGCGAATCAGCCAACTCCCGCTACCGGGTGTTGAGGGTTGGTTCAAGTATGCCGTGCTAACCGTACCGAGCGAACCCTACGTAGAAAACTTCCTGGGAATGTTGTTCTCCCGCAGGGATACAGTGGCCATTTTCTTTGGCGTCGTCAGTTTTATAATGCTCATGATAATGGGCCTGCCGACCATCAACTTAATCAACCTGAACGTCAGCCGAATTATGGAGCGATCGTCCGAAATTGGGATACGTAAAGCATTTGGTGCACCGATTCGTACACTGCTTTGGCAGTTCATCATCGAAAACATATTTATCACGTTCATTGGTGGGGCGGTTGCGCTGGCGTTCACGTTGACCATTATTTATCTGATCAATAGCAGCGGTTGGATTGCCCACGCTGATCTGACCATCAACCTCAGCGTATTTGCCGTTAGTGTGTTCCTCTGCCTCCTGTTCGGGCTGTTATCGGGAGTTTTGCCAGCCCTTCGTATGTCGAAATTAAGTATAATCGAAGCACTAAAATCATGATACGTCATCTGCTATTTCTCATCTGGAATAAGAAAAAAGCCCATACTCTGCTGATTACTGAGATTTGGGCCTCCTTTCTGGTATTGTTCGGTATAAGTTCGCTGATTATTTACAACGTCAGCCATTACGCTGAACCCATCGGGTTTACCTACGACAACGTCTGGACCGTTAGCCTGAATAATAATCAGGACACAGTAGCGGTAGCGCAGAAAGTACAGGCTATCCAGCAGCGACTCAAAGGGTACCCAGCCGTTGAGTCGGTTGCCCGAATGGGTGATAATGCCCCATTTTCGAATTACCAAAACTCTATGGGCGTATCCTATAACAATATCAAAACGCAGGTTGCCTCGTATAATACAGATGAAAATTTCGCCAAAACGTTGGCTATTCCCCTAACCGCAGGCACGTGGTATCGGGCAGCCGACGGCGTGGCAAAGTACCGCCCCGTAATTATAAACCAGAAAGCTGTCGAAACTATGTTTGGTAACGATAACCCGGTTGGTAAAGTCATCAGCGATCACGACGGTAAAACGACAAGATGGCGCGTCGCGGGCGTAATCAACACCTTCAAAGCCAGAGGGGAATTTATGAAGAATGAACCAGCCATGTTCGAGTTGCTGGATGACAAAGACGGCACGAATAAAACAATGATTATTCGCGTAAAATCCGGGACGGATGCCTTTTTTGAGTCAAAACTGGTTAAGGATATAACCTCCATGACACCCGGCTGGAGCGTTGACGTAAACTACCTTACCGATGCGCGGGAAACCCAGCATAACATCACGCTCGTGCCAATCATTATATTCTTAATTGTCAGCGGGTTTTTGCTTATCAACGTAGCGCTTGGTCTGTTCGGCGTGTTGAATGTAAGCATTGCCCGGCGCCGGGGCGAAATCGGGTTGCGCCGGGCATTAGGCGCTACTGAGGGGTCTATTTCGCGTCAGTTTGTGGGCGAAATGTGGGTGCTGGCTACCTTTGCGCTGGTGCTGGGCCTGTTGCTGGCCGGTCAGTTTCCGCTCATGAATGTCTTCGACCTCGACGCGGGCGTATACCTGATGGCAATGGCCGCGTCTGTACTAATCATCTACCTGCTTGTTACGCTCTGTGCGGTGTTTCCCAGTCGGCAGGCCGCCACGGTGCAGCCAGCAGTAGCGTTGCACGAGGAATAGGATGGCCCGGTCCGCCGGGGCCATCATTACGTTAATCATATGCTCCTGATCATCGACGATGACATTGCCATACAAACGTCCCTTTCGCTGTTATTCAGGAAGGAAAGCTTCGCAGTGCGCATTGCCGATGGGCCCTTTGAGACGCGTGAGGTGTTGGATGGGGAAACTCCGGAGGCTATTATTCTCGATATGAATTTCTCGGTCGATACGTCGGGAGAGGATGGACTTAGGCTGCTGCGCTACATTCGGGAACGGCTGCCCAACGTGCCGGTGCTGCTCATTACGGGCTGGGGCAGCATCGACCTCGCCGTGCAGGGCATGCGGGCGGGAGCCAATGATTTCATTACAAAACCCTGGCAGAACGACCACCTGGTGCAATCGGTCCGAACAGCACTTAAACTGGCTGCTGGCGTACCGCTTTCCACTGGTCGGCGGCAACTCAACGAGCAGTTTCAGTTCGATACCATCATTGGCGAAGACCCAAAACTGCTCGACGTACTGACCACCATTGGGCGGGTGGCTCCCACCGATGCGCCGGTGCTGATTACGGGCGAAAGCGGCACAGGAAAGGAACTTGTTGCCGAAGCCGTTCACCAGAACAGCCGACGAAAACGCCAGCCGTTTGTGAAAGTCAATCTGGGTGGCATATCCAGTACGTTGTTCGAGAGCGAACTCTTCGGGCACGTGCGCGGGGCCTTCACCGACGCGAAAACTGACCGCGTAGGTCGTTTCGAACTGGCCAACAAAGGGTCTATTTTTCTGGACGAAATCGGCGACCTCGACCCGGCCGCTCAGGTGAAACTGCTTCGGGTGCTGCAGGACCGGACGTTTGAGCCGCTGGGCAGCAGCAAAACCCGGACGGTGGATGTGCGGGTAATTTGTGCCACCAACCGGAATCTGGAAGAGATGGTTAGCCGGGGTACGTTCCGTGAGGATTTGTTCTACCGGATCAACCTCATTACGGTCCGACTGCCCGCCCTCAGAGAACGCCCGGCCGATATTCCCCGGCTGGTGTCATTTTTTGTCGACAACCTGAAAACGCTGTATAACCGGCCCAATCTACAGGTAAGTAAAGATGCGCAGCACTGGCTGAAAGGACTATCTCTACCAGGCAATATCCGTCAGTTGAAGAACGTAGTGGAACGGGCCGTTTTGCTGGCTCCGAGCGATACATTAACCATTCCTGATTTTGAAAAGCACCTGCCTGTTACGTCCGCCCAACCGATCTCTAGTTCATCCCAATACGTTGGTCCGCCTGTTGGTAGCATGACATTAGACCAGATGGAACGCCAGATGATTGAACGAGCTATGGCGTTTCATCAGAACCGGGTGGCTAACGTAGCACGGGCGCTGGGCATTACACGATTTGCGCTGTATCGGCGGTTAGAGAAGTATGGAATTGCGTTCCAGGAAGAATGAGAAACAGTCAGAGGCTACTTGGATAGGTTTATCCCCATTCTCCCGAAATTATAAGCGTCATAGGTGGGCCAGTATATAACGTATGCGTCTCAAATTCCAGACCCGCTATCTGCTCTATATTCTAACCGTTCATGCGGTGCTGATCGGCCTCACGTTTCAACTGCTAAAGCAGAACAAGCCCCTGTTCATTGCGTCGGAGGTGGTGATAGCGCTGTCGCTGTACGTAGCAGTTCGTTTGTACCAGTCGTTCCGGCAACCGTCAACGTTTATTGCAGCGGGGATAGAAGCCATCCAGGACAAAGACTTTACGGTAAAGTTTGTGCCAACGGGCAATGATGAGGTCGACGAACTAATCCGGGTTTATAACCTGATGATCGACCAACTTCGCCACGAACGAACCCGGCAGGCTGAACAGCAGTTTTTCCTGGATAAGTTAGTCGAGGCCGCGCCAATTGCCCTGCTGATTCTCGACTTCGACAGTCGGGTGTCGGCTGTCAATCCCAAAGCCCGGCAATTACTGCGGCTGCCCGACAGCGACCTGCTCCAGAAGCCGTTATCGGCCATTCCGCACCCACTACTGGCGCAACTCAGCACACTGCCTACCGACCAGCCCCATACGGTCAAACTGGCGGGCGTTGAAACGTACCGGGTATTGCAGGGGCAGTTCATGGACCGGGGTTTCCGGCGGCAGTTTCTGTTTATTGAGGAGTTGACTGCCGAGATTATTGAAACCGAAAAGAAAGCCTACGGCAAGGTGATTCGAATGATGGCGCATGAGGTGAACAACTCCATTGGAGCCATTAACTCCATCTTGGGCATTGCCGAGCCGGAGGTGGCTGACCCCGATGTTCGGCACGCGGTGCGGGTGGCCATCGACCGTAACGACCGCCTAAACCAGTTTATGCGACGATTTGCTGACGTCGTGCGGTTGCCCGCTCCCAATCCTGTCTCTACGGATGTGCGTGGCTTAGTGGTCGATGTTGTTCAACTCATGCAGCCACAGGCCATTGAGCGGGGTGTTTCGCTGACTGCCCACCTGCCCGATTCGCCCGTTGACCAGTCAATCGACGTAGCGCAGATGGAGCAGGTGTTGGTCAACGTAGTGAAGAATGCCTTTGAAGCGTGTCGGGCAGGGCAGGTGGTAGAGGTAGTGCTCAATCAGCAGGCGTTGCTCATCCGCGACAATGGACAGCCAATCCCACAATCGGTCTCAGCTAACCTGTTCAACCCCTTCTTCAGCACCAAAGCCACCGGTCAGGGCATTGGCCTGACGCTTACCCGCGAAATCCTGTTGAATCACGGCATCAGCTTCTCACTCGCTACAGAACCGGATGGCTGGACGGTGTTCCGGATAGAATGGATGGTTAAAGTTTGAGTAGGTGGGGCAAACCCAATAGAAACAAAAACGGCTTAGAGCGATTTGCGCACGATTAGCCGAAAGGGGTTCTCCACATGCTCTACGCTATCGTTGAGAACCAACTGCGCGGCTGTCCGGCCCATCTGTGCAAAATCGGTCGACAGCACCGTGATGCCATCCAGCAGAAATTCCTTCAGGGGTGTATCATTGTAAGACAATACGCCTACTTCCTGCCCAACGACGTAATCGGTTAGTTTAATTTTCTTAATTAATTCGACCAGATCTTCTTCCATCAGGTTTATGTAAACATGCTGAGACTGAATAACTTCCTGCTGAATGTCGCGGATAACCCGGGCAGTGAAGTCATACTCAAAGCAGAATTTGTAGAACCCGTTCAGGATGGCCTTGGGGTGATAGGTATAGGAGGGAAACACAATGTTGATCGTAGTGTATTTTCTCAGCAGCGGCAGGGCTTCTGTCAGCGCCTGGTAGAGGTCTTTTTCAAAGTTCTGGAACACAGCCGCGTACTTGCCCGATACGCCTTCCATCAGCTTATCCAGCATCACTAGTTTATGTTTGGGCAAACTGTTAATTAACTCATCGGCCTTTTCGCCCCCTTCAAAAAAATGACCGATGATTACGTAGTGCGTGTGGTTGCGGGCCTGCCGCTGAATCAAATCCCTGAATAACCGGAAGTCGTTGTTATAAATAAAAAAATCAATCGCTACGCCCGGCCCCAGTAACTCGACAAAGGAATCGTAAATGATCTTTTTGTGGGCACTTAACTTGTTGAATAATAGGAATATTTTTAGATTTTTGCCGGTCTTTGTGTAGTTAATGTAAAATCCTTTCCCTTTTACAGCCCCAATAATATCTTTTTCTTTCAAGAGGTCATAGGCCCGCTCCACGGTTCCTTTCGCTACGTCGAACTCAGCGCACACCTCATGAATAGATGGCAGCTTATCGCCGGGTAAAATATCTTTATTTTCAATGCCGTCTACAATGGAATTATATATCTGCTGATACTTGGGTGTATTTGAGTAATCATTGATTTTAATGTGATACAGCATAGCAAACGGGTTTATTAAAACTCTGTCTGTCATTCGTAGATGGGTTGCCGAGCCTGCCATTGGCAGGGAGCGTAATGCGGATTTGGGCCAGATGATTACTGTGCTAAGTGCCCATCCTAATTCTATTTACTCTTTTCGGCTACAAACTTTTCAACTACTGAGCATACACGCATACAGCCAAACGGGAGCATATACACCCAGGTATTCAGTTAAGCATAGCTATAAGAGAAAAATACATCTTTATCAGAATATATTATAATCAAAATAGTAGGTAAGTATAGGAAAGTCCTTCCTGAATAGATAGTAATATTTGGATAAGAATTTATCTGTTTTGAAGTGCTTTAATTCCTAAAACCTTTAAAAGTACTAGTATGAAAAAGCTGTATCAGATAATGATCTACAGTGTGGTAGCGGGCTGTTTGGCTGGCCCTACCCACGGACAGGGTCTGCGAGGAGCCAGTACACGAACCCAGCAAACTGTGCTGGCGACTCTGACCGTTCCACAACAAGTGGCCAAAACCGTCGACGTAACAGTATCAGGAAAGGTGACGGATGAGAAGGGGGCCGGACTGCCCGGCGTGAGTGTGATTGTGAAGGGATCGACGCAGGGGACCACGACTGATGGTGAAGGTGATTTCCGTATTTCGGCACCTAACACGGCTTCTATACTGGTCTTCAGTTTTGTTGGCTACCAGAGACAGGAAGTCGTGATTGGAAACCAGAGTACAATTTCCATCACGCTGGCTCCCGACGATCAGACACTCAGCGAAGTGGTAGTTGTGGGCTACGGTTCGCAACGCCGGCAGGACATCACCTCGGCCGTATCGGTCATCAGTATGCGGGATATTGGTGAACAGCCTGCCAACAACCCAAACCAGATTCTTCAGGGGCGGGCACCGGGGGTCGTTGTCAAACAAAAAAGTGGTGCGCCGGGTGGTGTGTTTGAAGTGCGAATCCGGGGCATTGGCTCACTCGGTGCCGGCAGCAATCCGCTCTACGTTATCGACGGGTTCGTGGTTGGTACGTCGGTTGGGCAAAACCTG
>DATHAW010000138.1:0-11320 GCA_035296465.1 Spirosoma sp. | reverse complement strand
CGGCTGGGCGACTGGAAACTCCTGCAGAACAAACCCTATGAGCCCATGGAACTGTACAATCTGAAAACAGATCCGCTGGAACAGAAAAATGTCTTAAGCGAACAGCCTGACATCTACAAAAAGCTCAACAGCCTGCTGATGTTGCACATACAGAAAGCGGGCCGCGTACCCTAGCAAAAGCAGGAGGCCCTGCTATCAACACATTCTGATTAAAACTTATTTCTATGCACTACTTTAACCCAGCCGTTCTACACTAATGGACATAGAACAAACCTATTTGTATCGGTAGAATTCCTACAATATTTCTTTTGGCACGTTCATAATAGCATCCTGCCTAACTGATTGAACATTGCTTAGTATTACAGATTACGGTTTGGGTCGCTAACTGACGTTGCATCAAATTGGCACAGCCAAATATATTTCCACCTTGGGATACCGTTTTTATCCCCTTGTGAATTTTTGTCTATAAACCAACCATACCCGTACGGATTTTTTACCGGTGTGTACATGAGTTGGGTATAATGAGCATTCAGCAAGCCTTAACCTGCAACAATGACTACCGAAGCTCCTTTACCCAGTAACGGGAGGGAAAACGGTATTCAGGGTGCCCGGTTTGTTTCGCTGCCCCTTAATTACCACTGATTATGACTAAAGATTAGCATCAACTACTAATTGTTCTAAACCTCACTCATGGTGCAGCCGTTTGACAATCTGCAATACCCATTCGGCTAAGTGGGTGTTCTGATAGATTTCCTGCATAATCCTGATTGGCTTCTGGTAAAGGGCGTCTGAAGCAAAAATGGCGTCCCAATCCAGCAGATTAGGGTTAGCTCCCGGCACGTTTACACGCTGCATGACTTTTAAAAATTCATAAGCAATCAACCCATGAGCAATAGCCGTGGGATGAACCCCATCCAGTGAAAATACTCCCCCTTGTTTCAAATTGCCCGCCTGATCTACGTGATAGTATTTGGTGTTCAAAGTTGGGTATCTGAAGTTGAAGAAATCAGGGAATGTATAGCGAGGTACACCGTTATTGCGTTTGAAGGCTAATTGATCAAGTACCTCCGCCATATCAACAATATGATAGCGGTCCGGATTTCGTCGGTTATATTCCTCCCTAAGCCTTTTGATTATTCTATTATACTCTCGAATGCAGTTATCAATGTGTAACACCTGGGTAAAACTGAGGTTGATGCCCGTTTTGAAAGCATATTCCTCATTAAAGGGGAAATAGGTGTAGTATTTAAAATAGGTTACATTAGACACCTTTCCATCGTCGTCTTTTATCGGGACTCCGAATGTGTCACCAACGCCTTTGGCAAGTGGTGCAATACTCACCAAAGGGACAGTACCCAGGAAGACTTTGGTGGCCTGCCCTGCTAAGGCGACATCAATCTTATCCAGTAGCTTTTTATAATCGGCTTCAAAATCAACAGGGTGCCACAGGTTCCATCCTTGTTTCAGCAATTCTTCACGCGGCATGTTGGCGGTAGATCCATCACCAGGGCTAAATTGAAGGCTAAGATCAACCACCGTACCCAAAGCATTATTAGCGCCTAACCAGACAATGGCGTTTTCTACTCCCTGCCCCTGAGCATGGTATTTCAACCAATCCAGTTGGGATTTATTCTCATGGTTAGTGCTAAGAGAAGGATTCAGCACTTTTAAGGCGGTACGGGTCAGCGACTCATTTGGCATCGCATACACGCCATCGTTTTTTCTACCCGCGTTGATTACCCTTTGACAATACTTGCCTGTTACTAACCAAGCATCGGAAACCGTAAACCCCCGTACTGCCACATTGTGAAAGAACTCGAAAGATCCCGGGTATGGCTTATCAGCAGCACCCTTTCCCCGTTCGTAATAATCCTCTATTTCATCCACGTATTTGGGGATCGTTGTTGCCAGGGCCAGGGTCCATTCGATTGGATTGATTTCAGGCCCATAGGCTTTTTCAAGCCTACGAAATAATTCTTCGATGTTGACCGGAAGTCCACCTACGTCCCATAGAGGAAAGTCATAACCTTTAATCTTGAAAACCTTGGAAAGCAGCGTTGAATAAGACAAATCGGTACGGGCGGCCGCCCCCGACATAAACCCCTGGCTGATGCTGTCGCCAATTGTAAATAGCTTAATCATAAACTGTAAAAGTAAGCGGTTAGATAACGGATGAATACACGGGGTTATACACACACCCGTTTTATCATAGTTTGTCGGTGATCTATTCTACCATAATTGCTGTATCTACCACAATAAATTCATCCTGGTATATCGAGAGCACCGTAGTTTTTGGGGTGAATCAGAATAAGTCGGATAACAGACAAAATGACTCATGCGAAAGCAAAGGCCCTATATACAAGTGTCAAGGAGAGAGCCCGGAAGGTGACTGTTGCTACGGCATAATAATCGTTTTGCCAAACCTACCCACACCGCAGTTAGCCCCACCAGATTCATTATCAGAAAGAACGAAAGCAGGCTGCCTTTAGCCGGCTTTCAAATCATGTTTGATGGCTTGTTTTGCTGTCTCGATACGTAGTAGAGCCATGTCATGACTTTTATCAGTTACGCACAAAGTACAATATCTTAAGTTACCGGTTTTAGCGTAGAAATACGGACTTTCTCCGGGAGTCAGGCAGGAAGGATTATATTACACATATCATAAGCCAAGGCACAAAAGCGGGGTCTGCATCGTAGTTGGTCCCGATCTGGCCGGTGCGCCGGATCGATACCGTTCGAGGTGGGCAAACCATTGGCACCACTAAGTGGCTATCGGCTGTACCGGCCGTTATTATACTTGGTTACACATTCCATTACCGTTACGCAGATCAGCCCAATGGGTCCACCAAACTCAATTGTCTTGTCCGTCGGGGCGGAATCCAAAAATCCTTTGGGTGGCGACCGGGAATCGTATAGCAGACCATCCGTTGCTCGCCCAGGTCTAAATCAACTATGCTGCTGACGGTGTATTTTATCTTATTCGTTTCAGGTGCTGTTGCTAAATCCCTGTTGTAATTGAGTTCTTTGGGCTAATTCCAGACAATAACGCAATCATCTTTTTTCAACCATCCTATATCAAACGTAAATAGCACCCAGTTGGGTGCTATTTACGTTTGATGTGTTTGTCAGTCTTACAATTAGTCGAATGGATTTTCGTCGTAGGTAACGCTGGCTAATTTTTGGTCTAAGTAGTAGAGCTGATCGGCTGGAATCTGGGCGATCAACTCAAGGCAGCGACGAGCAATGTACTCTTCTTCGACCTGCTCTTTCACGTACCACTTCATGAGTTCTTCGGTGGCGTAATCGCTTTCGCGACGGCAGAGGCTAATGATCCGGTTGATGGAATCAGTCACGGCGATTTCCTGGTCGAGGGCCGTCTCGAAAACCGACCGTAGGGAATCGAATTCCTGGGAAACACCGGGTATTTCGGGAGAGTAAGCTGTAGCTCCCTGATCGCAGAGGTAACGAAACAACTTCATGCCGTGCTTGCGCTCTTCCTCCGACTGTTTATAAAAGAAGCCCGCGCTGTGATCGAACCCATTACGGTCGCACCAGCCCGCCATCGCCAGGTATTTCGATGAGGATAGCATCTCCATTTGTATTTGCTGGTTCAGGGCCAGTTCAACCGATTCTTTTACTGATGTGCGGAGTCTAACTAAATCTTTCATGCTGCGTTTATTTCGGTGAGAAATCTCATCTGGCAAAGAAACAACAAAAAGCCTGTTTGTATTATACGGTCTATCGGATACGGGAAAATTTAGAACCAGTCTATGGTTCGCTCAGGAAAGCGTCGAACAGCCGCATTCACGCAGCATACTGTTCAGCTCGAGCATTAAACTGGCCCCATTGAGGAGTTCGCGCAGGTGAATAACTTCGCAGAGCGTGAGCACATAACACTGCTCCGAACGTGGAGTCGTCAGGATTTCGACATCATCGGCGGCATGGGTGCTTGTTGCCATCTGATGAACATTCACCGTATTGACCATCCGCCGGAATTGCGCAAAGTCGCGGACCGACATGGGTGTAATAGTCCCCCAATAAACCAAAATTAGCCGGTTGGTGCGGTCGCACTGGTAAACGGCTCCCTTTTGAGTTAGGAACACTTCCTGGTATGATGCGGGTACGTTGGTCGCCATGAGTCAGTGAAATGACATGGCAAAGATACACAAGCCAGGTATTATTTATAGTAATTCTAAATAAATTCTACTCGTAGCTTCAATAAAATCTGTGCTTTTTTGAATCATAGAAATCGGTCCGATGGTTCTTTTGGACTGACATTTCGTTTGGTTATCAATGATTTGGCAGGGGTCGCCCGTGTGATCAGGTAACGGATTTTCTCATCATGCCGGCCAACGTGGCCGATAACAATGATGAGGTACTACGCCGACTGTTAGGTCGTTTTCAAGGGCGCTGTTAGGGTGACAAAGACTATTTAACTAAACTTTTTGCGGAGTTTTATGGGTAAGGCTTACGACCGGTAACCAAGGTACGCAGCCATACGAAGAACCAACTCCTGGAGTTTGATGACAAGCTACGGTTGAAGAAACGAGCCTAAATTTGGTCAGTTAACGACATTCTGATGAGTATACAGGATATCGGTCATACCCGTCACCGGTCCCCGTTAACTGCTTTAGTACGCACACTATCAGGCTTAGTTGCCTACCATTTTTATGATGCCAAGTTCTGAGTCTTTGTCATGCCGGTCCGAGTCTAATCCCGAATTCACGTTAACGTATAAAAAAAACTTAGATTACACATAGGGTAACCCCACTATATCCTGTCTATCCAGATATAGCACACAAGTTCAGCAGCTTGCCGCAATGCCCGAACCTGATCATAACCTGAACCACACTGACCCCACTACCCCCTTCCTGAACCGGGAAGAAGGCGCCTTGATGGACAGTGAGCACCTGATAAGGCAGGCTTTTTCTGTTGACGTCCGCCGGGGATACGAGTTTTTGTTCCGCCGATACTACAAAGTCCTGTGCAATCAGGCAGTCCGGTTTACTTATGCCCGTGATGTAGCCGAAGATATTGTTGCCGATGTGTTTATGGGGTTCTGGAAAAATAAAGTTCATGAGCACATTACCACGTCCTACCGGGCTTATCTGTACCGGGCGGTTCGTAACCGGGTTTATAATCACCTTCAGAACGAGTTCAGCCGGGATAATCAGTTAGGCAAACCCGTCGATCTGGATACGGTCACCAACGTGCTATCCGAGGACCCTCAGAGCATTATGCAATGCACCGAGCTTTATCAACGCCTTGAAACAGAGATCAAGCTGCTGCCGCCCCAGTGTCAGCGTGTGTTTGTGCTCAGTAGGTTTGAGGGTAAAAAGCAGCGGGAAATTGCGGAGGAGCTACAAATCTCACTCAAAGCTGTGGAAGCGCATATACAGCGGGCGCTGCTCCAACTAAAAAAAGTATTACAGGCTGGGATGCTTGTCTGGATAACTGGCTGGCTATCGAGGTAGGGTAAGACAACTACCTGCTGTCTAACCCATAAAAACGCATTCTTTACGATGAATACAACTGTCCATAAACAACTGCTTTTTGCGCACTTTTCTGGTCAGGCTACGCCCTTGCAGCAGCGCCTGATTGAAGACTGGTTAAAAGAGGGCATCAATCAAGAGCACTATTACGAATGTCTGGAAGAGTGGGACCGGCTGAATCTGCAATACCATCCAGATGAAGAGAACGTATTGGAGAGGTTACAGCAACAGATTGAGGTATATGAGCAGCCTACCCCTATAGCCAAAACGAAATTCTTTCTGTTTCCTGTCCGCTGGGTGACCGCTGCTTCCATAGTTGTTATCAGTTTGCTGGCAACGGGTTATCTGTTCAGAAAACCGCTGTTGACCCAAACGGTTGAAACGGCTTTCGGAGAGGTTCGGCGAGAAACCCTGCCCGATGGCAGTGTGGTCACCCTGAATGCCCACTCGCAACTGGGCTTTCCCCGCTTCGGCTTTGGCGAATCATCCAGAGACGTTTTTCTAAGGGGAGAGGCCACGTTCTCGGTGCGCCACCTGCCAACCCATCAACCGTTTATTGTGCATACCGACAGGCAGTTTGATGTAACTGTACTTGGCACCGAATTCACGGTCTATGCCCGCAATCGGGGGGCGCAGGTTGTCCTCCATCAGGGTAAAGTCCAGATTGATTACAGGAGAATGGGAAAACCGGAACGGCTGACGTTGCTGCCCGGCGACCTGGTAAAACTGGACCTGAACAGGCGGCTACAAGTGAAGCATTCTAAACGCACGGACCAGCATAAAGCCTGGCAATACCACCAGTTTGTGTTTGACCAAACGTCGCTGCGGGACATTGCCGGGCTACTGGAAGAGAACTATGGCCTCCGGGTGACGATTCGCGACGATGTGCTGGCCTCGCGGACTATATCAGGAACGTTCAGAGCGACCACTGCCGAGGAACTGCTGGAGGTGGTAACGGAACTGCTGGATATAAATTACAACCGCCAGAACGATCAAGTCATTCTCTTTGAATAAATCGACCCTTTTCCTATGAAACAAACACTACGTCATTTCGGGCTATGCGCAGGGCTGGCAGGTACGTTGCTGATCTGTCCGCAGCCGGTCTGGAGTCAGAGCCTTGCCATGGCCAGCCAAATAAGGCAAAGCGAACCAACAGACCGCCCGCCTGTAACCGTACGCAAGTTAAAAACGGTACTGAACGAGCTAAAATCGCGCTATCAGGTCGAGATTCTGTTTGAAGACAAGGTGATTGAGGGATACACACTGCCCGCCAACACCTCACTGACAGGAGGCACATTCGAGTCCTCCCTGGAGCGGGCTCTGCAGCCATTCAACCTCCGCTACAAGCGGGTGAAAGAAGGAACGTACCTGATTATGGCCCGCAAGGCCGACCGCAAAACAACGGTTCACTCGGCTCCCAATCAATTTTCCGGTGTTCAGACTCCGGCCTCCAACGCGGCCTCGACGCTGACTGCGCCGGGCGCGACCGGCACCAGTACGCAGCTGGCAACTGAACCGGAAAAGCCACAGGAGATTCCCGTTCGTGGCCGGGTAACCGACAGTGAAAAAGGGGAAGGCCTGCCCGGTGTGAGTGTGGCGGTGAAAGGCCAGAGCCGGGGCACGTCGACCAACGCCAACGGCGATTTTCAACTATCCGTGGTTGATGGCAATAGCGTGCTGGTGTTCAGCTTTATCGGCTACGAACGTCAGGAAGTACGGGTGGGTTCGCAGGGAATCATAAACCTGGTCCTTAAACCGTCTGACGCGACCCTGAATGAAGTGGTGGTAGTAGGCTACGGCACCCAGAAAAAACGCGACATCACCGGCGCGGTGGGCAGCGTATCGGCCCAGGAAATCCGGGCGGTGCCGGTAATGGGTGCCGACCAGGCCTTACAGGGCCGGGTATCGGGGGTGCAGGTAATTCAATCGAGCGGGGCGCCGGGGGGCGCAGTGCAGGTGCGTATCCGGGGTGTAAACTCAACGGCGGGGAATGGGGCCAACCAGCCTCTGTACGTAGTGGATGGGATCCCGCTCATCTGGGACGAAGCTAACAACAGCCTCGGCGTTGGTAACACCAACACGGGTGGGGCCGTATCGAATGCCTCCAGCCCACTGGCCAGCATCAATCCCAACGACATCGAAAGCATGGAGGTGCTCAAGGATGCCTCGGCAACGGCTATTTACGGATCGCGGGCGGCCAATGGTGTGGTGCTGATCACCACCAAATCAGGGAAAGCAGGCAAAACCGTCATTAGTTTTGATGCCTATTATGGCGTGCAGACACTTCGAAAGAAAATACCGGTGATGAACGGCCGCGATCGGGCGGCTTTAGTGTTTGAGTGGCGCCGAAACGCCGGTACACGCGGGGGCGAAGGGACCGATGTATTTACTGTTAACCCCTTCCTGCTTTACGACGGTACCGACTGGCAGGATGCGCTTTTCCGTCAGGCTCCCATGCAGAACTATAACCTCTCGGCCTCAGGGGGCAACGAGCGGATGCAGTTTGCCGTCAGTGCCGATTACTTTAATCAGCAGGGAATTATTCTAAATACTTTCTCTAAACGCTATGCGACCCGCCTAAATCTTGACGTAAAAGCCACCAATCGGCTTAAGTTTGGCACCCGAACGGCCTTGAACTTCCAGACGGGCAACAGCATTGATGCCGATGAGTTTTTCCAGGGTCAGCTCTATGCACTGACTACGGCGTCGCCCTTAGGACTGGTCTATGATTCCAACGGGCAGTTTGCCGGTCGGCCTAACAATGTAATCAGCGGGGGCTTGCACACAGATGGTGGCGGCAACGGGGTGGCCAACGTAATGCAGCGTAAACGGAATACAGACCGCTACCGGATAACCTCTAACCTGTATGGCGAATACCAACTTGCTAAAAATTTGCAATTCCGGTCCGTTTTTGGGATCGACTATTTGTTCAATGAATTGACCAGTTTCACACCCGTATGGCAGCGGGGTGTCGATGCCAACAACATACAGACAGTGAGCACGGGTCAACCCAAAACACTGAACTGGCTGGCCGATCAATTGCTCACTTACGACCATTTATTTGGGCGTCATAGCCTTAATGTCGTTGCTGGTTTCTCGGCTCAGCAGTTTGTGCAAAAAACGATGGGGGCTAGTGCCCAGGGGTCGCCCAGTGCCGCCCTTGACCAGCTGAGCAATCAGCCTACCCCAACAAGCGTTAATGGTAGCCAGACTACTTCCGCGTTAATATCGCAATTTGTTCGGGCCAACTATTCGTACGCGGACCGATATCTGGTTACCGGTACGATCCGTCGTGACGGTTCATCACGCTTTGGAGCCAATAACCAGTACGGTATCTTCCCATCCTTTTCTCTGGGCTGGCGCGTGTCGGAAGAAGCCTTCCTCAAACAGAGCAGTTTTGTCTCTGACCTGAAACTGCGGGCCAGCTATGGCCTTACGGGTAACCAGAATATCGGTGACTTTTTGTTCTCAGCGTTAGCGGGCGGAGCCAACACGGTCTGGGGCAACACGATTGTGACGGGCGTTGCGCCTACCCGGTTTGAAAACCCCGATATACGCTGGGAGCGCAACAAGCAGTTCGACATTGGCATTGACCTGAGCCTGTTGCAGGGCCGCATCAACGTTACCGCCGACTACTACGACAAGCTCACCGATGGCCTGCTCGGTGTAGCCCCGCTGTCAGTCATTTCAGGGGTCGGTAATGCTTACACAACCAACATTGGTAAAATCAGCAACAAGGGCTTCGAGTTTGCGCTGAACACCATCCCGATTAACCAGGGCGGTTTCCGGTGGAACGTTGATCTCAACGTCTCGACTAATAAAAATGAAGTGGTTAGTTTAGGTAATCTGCCCTTCATAACCGGGGTTGCTATAAGCCGGGCGGGTGCATACATCAACCGCACCCAGGTGGGCCATCCCATTGGGGGCTTCTACGTGCTGAAGGAAGAAGGTCAGTATCAAACCTGGGAGCAGGCCTCCACCGCGCCCGTCTACAGAATAGGCAATCAGCCTTATTTCGCTCCCGGCGATTTTATTCCCGTCGATCAGAACGGCGATAAGGTGATCGACGAAGCAGACCGGGTGTGGTACGGCTCGCCATTTCCCGATTTCTTCGGTGGGCTAAACAATACGTTCACCTACAAAGGGCTGTCGCTTAACGTATTCAGCAATTTCCAACAAGGTAATTTAGTGTGGAATCAGCCTCGCCTGACATCAGAGACCTTCGAGGGGAACGTATGGCGGTCAACTTACGATAACCGCTGGCTGCCGTCAAATCCGGGCGTGCAAACGGCCGTGCCGGTGCCGCGCAACAACAACCCGCTGCTGCCGTCTAACCGCTTCCTCGACGATGGCTCGTTCTTTCGCGTACGAACCATGACGCTGGGCTATGAACTGCCCAGACCGTTCCTGGCAAAAGCAAAGATGACGAGGGCCAGAGTGTACCTACAGGGTAATAACCTGCTGACCTTCACCAACTATCCGGGCTGGGACCCTGAAGTGAATAGTTTCGGCTCCAACGTAACGACCAATGGAGTCGATGCCGGTGCGTACCCCATTGCCAAATCGATCATTTTAGGGTTGAACCTCAGCTTTTAACCCTCCTGACCTTTCTGTTTATGAAACGATTCATACGACTTCTGATCCTGCCCGCCCTGCTGCACCTGACGGCAGGCTGCGATAAAATGCTGTCTCCCAACCCAGTGGGGGTGCAGACCGTGAATGTCACCTTCACCGATTTTGCCGGAACCCTCTCGGCAGTCAATGGCATTTACAACCTGCTGACGGGCGCCGACCTGTATCGGGGCAGCAACAACCTGCTGTACATCGACTACGCCAGCGACGACGTGATAAGCACCAGTAAATCAGCTTCCACGGCGTATAATACACTCGATTACTTTGAACTACCCGCCGATAACGCGGTTACGTTTGGCCTGTGGAATGACCTCTACCGGCTCATTTACCGCGCTAATGTGGTTACCACCCGCGTACCGGGGATTACCTTACCGATTGCTCAGTCGCGTAACCCGGCGGGTGGCTTATACACCGATCAGTTTGTGGGGGAAGCCAAATTTCTACGGGCTTTTGCTTACTTCAACCTGGTGCGGCTCTTCGGCGATGTGCCACTGCGGATTACGGAGATCAAAAGCCCCTCGGAGGTGAATATTCCCCGGTCGCCGGCGGCTCAGGTGTACGCCCAGATCATCGACGACCTGAAAGACGCGGCCACTAAGCTGCCGCCCGTGTACTCGGGTAGCGGACCGGGCAACGAAAAGGGTCGCCCTACACGCTGGGCGGCCCTGACCATGCTGGCCGATGTCTATCTGACTCAGAAAAACTACGCGGAGGCCAAAACGACAGCGGCTCAGGTGATTGCCCAAAGTGGCCTGAGCCTTCACGCCAATTACGCCAATAACTTTGCCGCTAAAGGGGGAGCCGAAAACGGAACCGAATCCTTGTTTGAGATTCAGTTCGCCAACAATGGCCAGACGTCAGGTACTGCCCCGTTTGGTAATAGTTTCAGTTACATTATGGGACCCGTTACTGATGCCAACGGAGGGGCCGTCAATCTGGGTTTATACCGCCCTACGGACAATGAAGATGTGACGAACGAATCGGGGTTCCGGGGTGGATTGATTCAGGAGTACGAAACCGGTGATTTGCGCCGGGACGTGAACTTTGCACTGGGACGTACCGGTGCGGGCCTGCAGAACTGGCTGACCAGCAAACATTACGTGCCTGGCAGCGGGGCCACGGGGCAGCAAAATTTCCCGATATACCGCTTAGCCGAGGTGCTGCTGATCTACGCCGAAGCTGCCAACGAAGCCGGT
>DATHAW010000137.1:0-3302 GCA_035296465.1 Spirosoma sp. | reverse complement strand
GGGTAAGCAACCGCGTAGCATTTGAAGGCGTAGTTATCCCCCCAATGCCAAAAGGACCGGCCCTGCTTGGTTTGTTGTAAACCGACCCCTAATCCCCAGGACACCGCAGACGACACCGGGCCATCTGGTTTTTGTCGGTCCTGGGGTACCTCAACCTGAGAGGTAAGCATGGATTCAAGGCTTTTCTTTTTTAGACCGGTACCATTGAGGAGCGCCGTCATGAACCTGGCATAGTCGAGCGCCGTCGTGTGTAGCGAAGAGGCAGCATTCGCCTGGTCGGGCTTTCTTTTAGTCATGGGTTCTCCAAACTGATTGTGAGGAGAGGCCATAGTGTGATTATAGCCTTCGCGCCACACAAAACTGGTGTTGGCCATACCTAAGGGCCTGAACACCTGCTCCGTCGCAAGTTCGTTAAGCGTTAAACCGCTCAGTTTTTCCACGACTTTCTGCAGGTACACGTACCCTTCTCCCGAATAACTGAACTTCTGCCCCGGCTCGAAATTAATGCGCAGCGAATCATCATTGCGCCAGTTGGGAAAGCCGGTGGTGTGGCTCAGGACCATGCGGGCCGTAATCTTCCTGTAACGCGCATCTCGCTCAATATCAGCGTAGGGAAGATACTGATACAAGGGCTTATCTAATTCAAGTAAACCTGCGTCCACCAACTTCAGGCAGATATAGGCAAAAACTGGTTTGCTCAGCGAAGCAGCTTCAAATACGGTATTGGCGTTTACCTTGTCCTTAGTTTCCGCGTGAATGACGCCGAACGTTTGATGGTAGATCAGTTTACCATCCGCAATTACGGCCAGCGATAGCCCCGGAATCGCGGCACTGTCCAGCAGGGGTGGAATCGTTTTGTTTAGCGACTCAGCTAATTGCTCTTTGGTTAACTTGGTTTGCAAAGGAATAGCTGATTGCTGCCCTCGACACTGGAAGATTTGTCCAGTGAATAACAGAAGCGCAAAGGCAATGCTTTGCAAGCAACTGTTCTTCCTTGTTAAGTAAGTCATGTTTGACTGGTAGGGATTAGGATATATTCTATTACGTTTACTCCGCCCGCAAACTCTTTACCGGATCGATCAGAGCCGCTTTGATGGCTTGGTAGCTGACCGTCATCAGGGTTATAAGCAGCGCGCCAACGGCCGTCAGGGCGAAAATCCACCACGACAACTCGGTGCGGTACGTGTACTTCTGAATCCACTCATTCATAAAGTAGTAAGCAATCGGCGTGGCGATTAGGAGCGAGATGATGATGAGCACCACAAAGTCTTTCGAGAGCATATGCCACAGGGTCGGTACCGAAGCCCCCAGCACTTTGCGGATGCCAATCTCTTTGGTGCGCTGCTCAGCCACGAACGAAGCTAGACCAAACAAGCCTAAGCAGGAAATAAATATGGCGAGCACCGCGAAGAATCTGGCCAGTTTGCCAATACGCTCCTCGGCCCGGAACTTGGCATCGTAATCATCATCGGCAAACTTGTACTCGAACGGAGTGTTCGGATTGAGTTTCTTAAAGGCCGCCTCGATGGTCACCAAGGCTTCGCTGGCGCTCATCTGCGGATTGATCTTGATGTTGATGTAAAAGGCCCGTTTAAAGTTGTCAATGTAGAAAATAGAGGGGCGTATGGGATTATAGGGCGACTCCATTACCATATTTTTAACCACACCAATGACCGTGTACGTACGTCCAAACGCTTTCACTTGTTCGCCGATGGGCTGCTTAAAACCCATATATTTGACGGCCTCTTCATTCAGGATAAAACCAGACGAGTCGGTCGTGAACGCCCGCGAGAAGTCGCGGCCTTCTTTAATTTTCCAGTCGACGGTTTTGCCGAATTCATGCGTAACGGCAACCGTCACCTGTTCGTCCTGCATACCCTCGGGTTTACCCCGCCACTGCAAACCGCCGTTGGTAACACCGGCGCTGGTCGCCTGCGTCTCCGACTGGGATAGTTCGACGGCGGTTCGCGTGGACAGCAGATCATTGCGCAGGGCCTTGTATCCTTTACGAACTTCATCTGCCTTCATCGGTATGCTCAACAGACCGGCGCGGCTGAAACCAATCGGACGGTCCTTAGTATGCTGAATTTGCCGGAAGACGATGATCGTGCCAATAATTAGGGTAATCGAAACCGTAAACTGCACGACCACCAAAGCTTTGCGGGGAACGGCAGCCAAACGACCGACTTTAAACGTACCCTTAAGCACTTTAATCGGAACAAACGACGACAGATAGAGTGCGGGGTAACTGCCCGCGATCAAACCCGTCAGTAAGCTGAAGCCAAGGCAAGCTAACCAGAACAACGGGTTGCCCCAGGGGATGCTCATTTGCTTACCGGCTACACCGTTAAAGAAAGGTAGCGCTAGTACGACCAGCAGTAAGGAGAGCACAAAGGCAAAGAAGGCCACCAGCAACGATTCGCTGTAGAACTGAGTGATCAATTGCACGCGTACCGAGCCAAACGTCTTGCGAATACCCACTTCTTTAGCGCGTTTCTCGGATCGGGCGGTACTCAGATTCATGAAGTTGATACAGGCCAGCAACAGCACAAACGCCCCGATGATGCCATACATCCAGACGTACTGAATGCGACCACCTGTGTTTACGCCATTCTTAAACTCGCCATACAGGTGCCAGCGACTCATCGGGTGCAGAAACAATTCGGACTTGTAAGGCTTGTAAGGACCTTCAGATAGGTTCTTGACGCGTTCCCACTTGGCCAGCTTAATGGCTGAAGAAACCTTGTCCATGTCTGCCTGGTCGGCGATCTGGACGAACGCCTGGAACCAACTGTTGCCCCAGCTTAACTTTTTGTCGTATCCCTGGCTCTTGATCAGTAAGTCCCAGGGGGCAATGAACGTCAGCTCGGCGAAGGACGAGCTTTGGGGCAGGTCTTCGTAGACGCCAGCTACTTTGACAGCCCTATCGTTGTCAATCTTCATGAGCTTGCCCACTGGATCGGTATCGTCGAAGAAAGCTCTGGAGACTGATTCGGCGAGCAAGATAGAGTTAGGATCACTCAGACCCGCCCGCGTACCTTTCAGCATTTTCAACGTCAGCATCTCGGGCGCTGCTGGTTCCATATAACGCCCACTTTTGACGAGTTTTCTATCCCCAACCGATAAGATAGGCGACAGGCTCTTACTCGCCATGACAATATGTTTGAAGTGGCTGCCGTAGGTGTTACGGAGTTCGGGGCCGAGCTGCAGGGCCTGACTGTCCCAGGTCTGAATTTCACCGTCAATCGTCTGGTTCTGCATGACCAGCGCAATGCGCTCACGGTTAGGGTGGTAGTTGTCGT
>DATHAW010000136.1:0-2744 GCA_035296465.1 Spirosoma sp. | reverse complement strand
ACGTATATCTGCCGCCTGCCTGGCTCAACGAAACACTCTATCGGATCGTCCACATTGAACAAAAATGGTTTCCCCGAACCCCATTCGGCAGTTCGCTGTTCCTTACGGGAGTCATAAATGGTAAGTCGTAGCCGGGGTGCGCGGCATAGGCCTGTTTAGGCCGGTAGTTCTTCAGACTTACAACCATAAACTATGTTCACGGGAATTATAGAAACGACTGGTCTTGTGTCGGGTATTGAACCGACGGGTACGAACCTGACCTTCACCATTGAGTCGTCGCTGGCGGCTGAACTAAAGGTCGACCAGAGCGTCAGCCACAACGGCGTTTGCCTGACTGTAACGGGCATTGGCGACAACACCTATACGGTTACGGCGGTGGACGAAACGCTCAAAAAAACAAATCTGGGCCATGTCAGGCGCGGTGATCGCCTAAACCTGGAACGGTGTATGCCGGCCAACGGACGTTTCGACGGGCATATTGTGCAGGGACACGTTGACCAGACGGGCGTGTGTACAGCGGTACAGGATATGAATGGCAGCTGGCTATTCGATTTCCAGTATGCCAATACGACCGATAACGTAACGGTCGAAAAAGGGTCTATCTGTATCAATGGGGTGAGTTTAACCGTTTTTAACGCACAACCCGATGGCTTTCGGGTTACCATTATTCCGTATACTTATGAGCACACCAATTTCCGTGACCTTAAGGAAGGAGAAACGGTAAATCTGGAGTTTGACATTGTGGGTAAGTACCTCAAAAAAATGCTGGCAGGATACCGGTAAGCGGCTGGGGATTCTGCTACTTTTGTGCGAATGAGTATAAACATACACCTGTTGAATGGCTAAAATCAGCACCCGATCCTTTCCTGACCTGCTGATTCACATGGGCCTTATTGTGGCCTTAGTGACGGCGCTGTTTCTGGCCTTTTTCTTTATTTATCTGCCCTACACCACCAACCACGGCCAGACGATCACCGTGCCGGACGTAACGCGCCTGAGCGTTGATGAACTCCAGAATATACTGGGCGACCGCAACCTGCGCTACGAGGTCAGTGACTGTACCTACGTAGTGGGTGCACAGCCACTGACGGTTATTCAACAGTATCCCCGTGCCAACATGAAGGTGAAGGAAGAACGTAAGATTTACGTAACCATCACCCGGCGGGTAGCTCCCATGGTCGCCATGCCGCAGCTCGTTAGTCTGACCTTTCGCAGTGCCGAGCTGAATCTCAGGTCGCTGGGACTGGAGGTAGGTGATAAAGACTACGTACCCGACGTGGCCAAGAATGCTGTGCTCCGTCAGTTGTACAATGGGAAAGAAATCGCTCCCGGAACGCCCGTACCCAAAGGGGCTAAAATCGACTTCGAGATTGGCGACGGTTTAGGCAACACCATGTTTGCGATTCCGGACGTTGTAGGCTTGCAGATCGATGAGGCCGAAGCCGCCATTCGGGGTTCCAACCTGAAAATAGGCACCAAAATTCCCGTTGACGATCCCGAAAAAGAAGTGGGCACAGTGGTCAGGCAGCGGCCCGAGGCCCGGTCGGGCGAACGCATCCGGGTGGGCGAAACAATGGATTTGTGGGTGGTAGGACCGGTTGACCCGGATCGATAAACAGCGCGTCCGGCATGGATATGAAATGATAATTGCATTACCCAATCGTTCTTGTTGGAGCATTGTTCTACGTACCCTGACCAGCGTAGTAATCGGGCTGTGTGGGTGCTTCGGAAAGCCCGCCCTGGCGCAAGCGTCGCTAAGCCTGCCGTTTTTTGATGATTTCTCAACCCGGCCAGTTGGCGCTTCGGGGAGCCAACCCGATCCCGGCCGCTGGCAGCCCGGCAGTGGTGTCTATATCAATAACACGATGTCTATGAACCAGCCAACGGTCGGGATGGCGTCGTTCGACGGGCTGGCCCTCAATGGATTGCCTTACGTGCAAAATAACCAGTTTGCCCAGGGCTACACCGATACGCTGGCATCGAGGCCCATCAACCTGGCGGGGCTGTCAGTGGCCGATTCGGTTTACCTAAGTTTTTACTGGCAGAGCCGGGGTTTGGGCGAATCGCCCGATGTGGGGGACTCGCTGACGGTTCAGTTTCTGGATCGCACTGGCACCTGGAAAACCGTTTGGCAGATGGAGGGGGGCGTGGCCAACCCTAATTTTGTGCAGGCATTTATTCCGGTGAATCTACCCGCTTACCTGCACGGTGCGTTTGCCTTTCGGTTCCGAACCTTCGGGCGCGAGTCAGGGCCGTTTGATACCTGGAACATCGACTACGTATACCTTAACCGGAGTCGCTCCCGCAACGACCGGTTCGTGAAAGACGTAGCGGTTCGGCAGTCCCTCAGCCCGCTGCTGAAACGATACACCGCCATGCCCCTGTCGCAGTACCTGGTCAATGCAGCCGCCGAAACAGCCGACTCGATCACGACGGATATCAACAACCTGTTCAATAATTTCAACTTCACGACCTTTCGATTCACCATACGTGACGAGCTGTCGGGGCGCGTGCTGCAGGATATTCCGCCCGCAAATACGGTCCTGATTCCGTCGTTGAGTTCCCAGCGCAAGCGTAGCAGGCCTGCCCCGCTTACTGGTTTCGGAACCGCGACCCGGGCGGTGCTGCGCTACAAAGTTGAGCTGATAACGACCGATGACCAGAGCCCGTCGATTCCGGGTGTGAACCTCCGCCGGAACGATAGCCTTTCGGCGCAGGCCGTGCTCGACGACTACTACGCCTAC
>DATHAW010000135.1:0-2684 GCA_035296465.1 Spirosoma sp. | reverse complement strand
TAATCAGGTACTTGGTAAACTAAACAAATGGGTTGCGAGTCTGGATAAAAATGACCCCCGGTACGAGCATCACCTGCTGGAAGGGCTGTGGGTGAGCTGGGGCCTGAACAAAGTGGATCAGAAACTACTCCGTCAACTGCTGAAGGCCAATGACTACCATGCCAGAGCCGCTGCGGTTCAGGTGGTTCGGTACACGGGCCATCAGGTAGCCGACCAAGCCGATTTATTGATGCAGGCGGTTCGGGACGACAACAGCCGTGTTCGGTTGGCTGCCATCGTAGCGGCCTCCTGGATCGGACCGGAAAAAGGATTGCCCATTCTGGCCGAAGCTGCCAAAAAGCCGCTGGATGAGTGGATGATTCATGCGCACGAAACCGCCGTTGCGCACCTCAAGGGGTTGAATGTAAACAAAGCAAAAGACGAGGTAGTGAAATCGAAGCTGAAAGGCGAAGAACTCGCCCTGTTTAACACGGGCAAGGAAATTTATGCCCGCGAAGGGTATTGTGCTACGTGCCACCAGCCCGATGGCCGGGGGCTTTCAGCCTCCCAATTCCCTCCTTTGACGGGCACGAACTGGGTAACGGGCAATGAGGACCGATTAATAAAAATAGTGTTGAAAGGACTTATGGGCCCCATAGATGTAGATGGAAAGACGTATCCCGGACAGGTACCTATGACGCCATTTGGTGGTTTGTTGAAAGACCAGGAAATAGCCGCGGTACTAACCTACGTCAGAAATTCATTTGGCAATCAGGCATCAGCCATTCACCCCGATCGGGTGAAGCGAGTCAGGATCGCAACCGAAAGCAAGAAGGATTTTTACAATCCGCAACAGTTGCTTAAGGACCATCCCATGGAAAAATGAGGAGGATGCGTTACCCTGACCTTTACAACACTTTTATATGTCTTTATCGAAAAACCCCGCAGAACCGGCCCCGAAACAATCGTCGCCCATTGGATTTAACCTGTTGGTTTGGACAGCGGCCATATCCGAGAAAATGAATCCGATGGCAGATCGTCTTAAAACCATTGGTTACGACGGTGTGGAATGTTTCGTTGACACGCAGGAGATTTCCGTTTACCAGAAATTTGGCCATCATCTGAACCAGCTTGGTTTGCGAAGTACCTGCGTAACGGTCGTTGGACCCGACGCCAACCCGGCCAGCGAGTTAGAGAAAGTGCGCGAACAGGCGGTCGACTACCTCAAGGGCGTCATCGACCGGGCACACGCCATGGGGGCAACGGTCATTTGCGGCCCGTTTCATTCGGCATTTGCCCAGTTCAGTCGTCGGGAGCCGCAACCGGAGGAGTATGCCTACAGTGCCGAGGTGCTCCATCAGGTCGGCGATTACGCACAGCAGGCAAACATCGTGCTGGCACCCGAAGCCCTCAACCGTTTCGAATGCTACCTGTGTAATACTATGAACCAACTGTCGGAGTTGGTGCGCCGGGTCGACCACCCCAATGTGCGGGCTATGTTCGACACGCACCACGCCAATATGGAAGAAAAGCATTTCCCCGAAGCCATACAGACCATTGGACCGATGCTGGCACACGTTCACATCAGCGAGAACGACCGGGGAACACCCGGCGATGGACATATTCCCTGGGACGATACGTTCAAAACATTAGCCGCCATCGATTATAATGGGTGGATGACGATTGAAGCGTTTACGCGTAACGACATCGATTTTGCCAATTCCATTAACGTGTGGCGGGAGTTTAGCAAACCCTGGGACATTGCCGAAAAGGGCTTCAATTTTATCAAAACCATGCAGGCTAAATACGCTTAATCACTCACTTATGCCTTTCCCTTTTCGCTTCGGAGCCGAAGCTTATACGTGGTTTATGAACAACAACGGTCAAACCCATGCGAACCAGATGGGGCACATGATCGACATAACGGCTCAGGCGGGTTTTGCCGGCATTGAGCCGATTCATAACTGGATGGGCGACCTGCCCGACGCCGAAAGCCTGGCCAGAAAGCTGAATGAGCAGGGCGTTGAGTTAGCCGCCATTGCCCTGGCGCTGGACTGGAACGGAACCGAAGAAACCGAACAGGAACGGTATGAGGCTGACCGGTGTATTGCGTTGCTGAAACAGTTTCCGGGTGCGCTGCTCTGCACAGTGCAGAAACCAACGGGACGGCACGATCTGGAAGTCCGCCGACGTAATCTGGTCAACATAGTTAACCGGGTTTCGCAACGGGCAGTGGATGAGGGTGTGCCTTGTACCTTCCACCCAAACTCACCCCATTCGTCCATTACCCGCAGTGAAGAAGATTACCGCGTAATCCTTGAGTCTCTTGACGCGTCGGTAACGGGGTGGACGCCCGACGTGGGCCACCTCATAAATGGGGGAATGGACCCATTGACGAAAATGAAGGAGTATGCGTCGCTTATTAATTTAGTACACTACAAAGACTGGAACGGTGAACCCGAATTTGCCTTACTAGGGAAGGGGAAAGTTGATTTTGTGGGCATCACCCAGTGGCTGATTGAGCAGCATTACAGCGGCTGGATCATCTGCGAAGATGAAGGTCCCGAAGCAATGGACGACCCCGATGGCGTAACGCTCCACGATGGCCGCTGGGTATATGAAACCTTGTTACCTTCAATAAAAGAGTAATTTACTTTATTTACTCTTTCGCCCTTTCACTCATTTAACGTATGCCTTTCGTAGAA
>DATHAW010000134.1:0-3080 GCA_035296465.1 Spirosoma sp. | reverse complement strand
TAAGGACGCTGAAAATTATCGGAGTAATACAGAAAAACTGGGTTTTTCTTCGTGGGTGGCGTGTCCGGCGTGAAAAAGGCAGCAGCCACTACTACGGACGCATCCTCAACCAGTACCCCCGTATAGCGGTGATCGGGATGGTAGTCGTAGGGCCGGTGACACAGGACAATATCGGCCTGCCATTCGCGAATCAGTCGGGCTACGGTTTTGCGATTTTCGAGCGAAGGCATTAGCTCCCCATCATGGATGTCGAGTACCTGGGTTTCGATGCCCAGTGCCTTGGCGCAGGCTTCCACTTCAGACGTGCGCCGTTTTGCCAGCGGACCACCTGCTTCTTCAAAATGGCCGATATCTCCATTAGTCATGGAAACGAACTTCACTTTATGCCCCTGGGCGGCCCATAAAGCGGCTACGCCACTGGCTTTGAGTTCACAATCGTCTGGATGAGCTCCAAACGCAATGATTCTGAGTTTTCCGTTGGCCGGCGCCTGGGCCATAGAGTTGACGCAGATAGTAATAATCAGTAAAATGGTAAACAGACCGCAGCGGCTCATAGAATTGTTCGATTAGAATAGTAGACGTTCTTTTTTAAAAACTCTTTCTTCTGGTTCATATACTGTTTAGCCGGTTTAATTAGGATTGATTTTATACGAGAGTATATCGCCAGCACCGTTACGTCCCGTTTCTGGCTATGTCTAGGCCTGTCATTACCATATGTCAGCCGAATCAGGTAGTATTGAAATTACATAATTGTAAGTAGGATCCCGGGTTTGCAGCCTCTTATTCTCTGTACGTTAAGCAACGATTTTAGCTTTATAGTAAGCTGGTTAAGCGTACCCAACACGTTTTTATCTGGTATATCATGAAACGTAGAGAAGCAATTCTTCAGGTAGCCCTCACAATGGGCAGTGCGCTCTCGGCACCGACGATGGCGGCTATTGTTGGGGGGTATCAGCCCCATCGAATCGGGAAGCAAAAACTGTCAGCCTTTGAACTGGAAGCGGGTGAGCAGACGCTGCTTGACGAGATTACGGAAGTGATCATGCCCACTACGTCTACACCGGGAGCCAAACAAGCCAAAGTAGCCTCAACCATTGAGCTTATTTTAAAGGATTGTTATAAGCCTGCTCAGCAAGCCCATTTCCAGAAGGGTTTGAAAGCCGTTGACACAGAAAGCCAAAAAGCCTATAACAAAGGCTTCGTTGACTTATCGACTGAAGAGAAAACGGCTATTCTGAAGCAGTTTGAACAAGAAGCTAAAACCGAAGCAAAACAACATCCCCGCCGACAGGAGAAACCGCAGGCGACCAATACTGAAACGACCCTGAGTGCTATGGCTCCGGCTGGCTCCGAACAAACGCAGGCCAAAGAAGTGGACGCCGAAACTGGCGTTGTGGTGAAGAACAACGAGAAAACCCCGCCCTTAACACCGTTTTTTACCTTGGTAAAAGAGTTGACAATTCTGGGCTATTTCAGTTCAGAAATCGGCTGTACGCAGGCACTGGCCTACGTACCAATCCCTGGCCGCTACGACGGCGTTGTGAAACTCAAAGCCGGGCAAAAAGCATGGGCAACGTAATCGAGTTATGAGCAACCTGGCAATAATTCACATGATTGACTGCCTTGCGGTCCGGTGTTGACCCCATCCCAAAAACTACGATTCATGAACCTTAATCTTGAGGCTAAAAAAGCAATGACCTACGACGCTATTGTGGTAGGTTCGGGTATATCGGGTGGTTGGGCCGCTAAAGAACTAACCCAGAAAGGCCTGAAGGTGCTGATGCTGGAGCGGGGGCCCGACCTAAAACACGTAACCGACTACGTCACGGCTATGAAAGACCCCTGGGAGTTTCCGCACCGGGGAAAAATTGAGCTCCGGGCCGCCGAAGAGTACTGGGCCAATGCCCGTTCGGGTGGAAAACCAGGCGAAGATCAGCGGCATATGTTCACTAAAGATGTGGATGTGCCTTATATCGAAAAACGTCCTTTTGACTGGATTCGGGCCTATCACGTTGGCGGTAGATCGCTGGTGTGGGGACGGCAGAGTTACCGGCTGAATGAGCGGGATTTCATGGCTAATGTTGAAGATGGCCACGGCACCGACTGGCCCATTCGATACAAAGACTTAGCGCCCTGGTATTCCTACGTCGAACGGTTTGCCGGTATCTCTGGCAATAAGGATGGGCTGGCGGTCTTGCCCGATGGGGAGTTTGTCCCGCCCATGCAGATGAACAGCATCGAACGGCTGACGAAAGCAGGCATTGAAAAGAATTTTAAAGGTCGCCATTTAATCATGGGGCGTCCCGCTATCATCTCGGTGGCCCAAAAAGTTCATACAGATGTGGGACGGGCTTCGTGCCAGTTCAGGAATTTATGCGTGCGGGGTTGTCCATTTGGGTCATATTTCAGTACGCAGTCGGCTACCTTGCCAGCCGCGGTTAAAACGGGCAACCTGACCCTCATTACCGATAAGATTGCCTACCAGGTTATTTTTGACGACCAGAAGAATAAAGCCGTCGGCGTGCGGGTTATCGACCAGAATACCAAGCAGCATCAGGAGTATTACGCCAAAATTATTTTCCTCAACGCGTCGACGATGAACACGGCCTGGATTATGATGCAATCCACGTCCAAACGTTTTCCGAATGGATTAGGTAATGACTCCGATCAGTTGGGGCGTAACCTGATGGACCACCACCTGGGCGCGGGTGCATCGGGTGAGTTCGAGGGTTTGCAGGATATGTATTATTACGGTCGGCGCGGCACGGGCATTTATATTCCCCGTTTTGCTAACTGGGGCGATGATAAGCGCAAGGATTTTGTGCGGGGATTTGGCTATCAGGGGCGTGGAGCCCGTCAGGACTGGGTAGCTGGAGCCTCAAAGGAAGGCTTTGGGCCGGATTTTAAAGACAACATGACAAAGCCGGGCCGCTGGGAATTTAATATTGGTGGTTTTGGCGAAACCCTGCCTGACCCCAACAACCGTATGCGCCTATCGGGTAAGAAAGATAAGTGGGGCTTACCAATCATTGAGTTTGATGCGGGATGGGGCGAAAATACCGTGGGTATGCGGAAAGCGA
>DATHAW010000133.1:0-2739 GCA_035296465.1 Spirosoma sp. | reverse complement strand
CATACCCAAAATCATGGCAGCTTTTGCGATAAATAGCCTCTCGCGTCGGGTGTTCAGGTGCTACGGCGTTGAACACTCCGCTTGGTTGACTCTCAATAAGCTTCAGTAAAATACCAATGGCGTCGTCTCGATGGAGGTAATTCGCCGGAACGGCCCCACTGTCGATGGTGCGTCCGGCAACGTATTTACCCGGAATCCGGTCGTAGCCCATTAGCCCTCCACATCGAAGGATTGTGACAATTCGCTCCGGTTCGAGTGACTGTACAAACTTTTCGGTCTGCACCAATGGCGGTGCGGCAGACTGCTCGGGCAACGTAACGTCTTCTTCGTATACTACGCTGCTTGTTTCTGAATAAACAGACGTGGTGCTAACGTAAATAATGTGCCGAACGGGCGAACGACGTACTGCTGTTACTATGGACTGAATCTGCCGTGGATGAAAATCATCGCCCATCTTTCCGGCCTTAGGCGGTACGTTCACTAGTAATGTGTCGGCCTGTAGCAGGGCGTCCAGGTCGCCGATCGGCTCGGGAGCCAGTTGCAACTGATAGGCGTCAATCCCTTTTCTACGCAAAAGGGGCAGTTTATCGATCGAGGTCGTGCTACCCCTGACGGTAAAGTTTTCTGTCACTAATCGGCTGGCCAGGGGTAGTCCGAGCCAGCCGCAACCGATAATGGCGATACGCTTACTATCCATCAGAAGGAAACACCGAAACTTAAAGAGCGAACATCCGGCCCTTTCCCAGCCTGAAAAACCGGGTTCAGGTCATACTTCACAAACAGATTTGTTTTAACAATACCTAAATGACCTACCAGACCATAGCGAAAGTCGTTCAGGTAAAAGTTGTTGTGCTCGCGGGCTTTATCATCATTCTGGCGCTTAATCTTTGTGTAGCTATCCAGTCGGTAGCCAATAAAGCCGCCCAGGCCAATATGAAATACTTTCCGACCCGAGGCATTATAAAAACTCAACCGGGGCACCACCGGGAGCTGCACATTGAATATGGTGAGTTTGCTTTTCTTTAGCGGCTCTCCTGCCGGTAGGAACTGGACGGTTGCCGGCCCTTTCTGGAGCAGAATATCGTCCTGAAACATGAAATTGCTCCAAGCGGCTTCAACGGCATAATATAAGCTCAGCTTGGCCCGCTTTCCATCCACCAGCGTCGGCCGCTGGCTGAACGCTACGGAAAAATAGCGAGAGCCTAAGGGCAGCAGGTCGGGAGAAGCCAGATTGCCCATAGCCTGATTTGCGGGCCTTATCCAGGTGTTCAGTCCGACCTGAAAATCGATGCCGCGCTTCCATGAATTGACACCCCGCCGAACAGTTGTACGCGTATAGTCGCGCCGGTTCCGGGCCGAATCACTTTTCGTCGTATCGCCCGACCCTTTAATAATAATGGTTACGCCGTCTTTCTTCTTCCTCACCACCAATACCGTATCTCTTAAATATTGACCGCCTTCCCGCGAGATGGCTTTTTGTCCGCCCGGCACTGAGTCGAGCTGCATCCCCATTTCACGGACAATTTTATTCAGGTCATAATTAGACAGCGCCTGAATACCCGCTTTGTCAGGGGCGTAGATAACCATTCGGGTTCGGTTGGCAAACCGAATAACCAGGGAGTCGGCCGGATTTATGGAGGCAGACACCGCACCTGCGGTTGTTAGCCCCATAAGTAACGTAGTGAGTAATCGATGTATGGTTGTCATTGTTTTACTGATTTGTCTTTGTCTAATGTTTGTTTCAGGCCACTGTATGCCCGCCCAATGAGCCCACGCTCATCGTCACCGGACTCCTTACGGGCAAAAACTTCCCCCTGCTTCAGGCGCTTCACCTGCTGCCAGATGGTAGCCGTCGACTTAGCTTCCGGTTCTGGTTTGCTGGCAGCCGCTACGATGACTTTATCGATAGTGGGTGACGTCACTACCTGGTGGGCGGCAACCATCGCTTCTGGCTCCGCAATGGTAACGATCAATACACGTTCGGCAACTGGAGCAGGTTTAGAAAGAGATGTGGCTACCTGTTTTTCGGGGATTGACTCAGCTGGTGATGCCTTTAAGTCTACTTCAGCGACCTGCTCTGTATGCGTTGCCGACCCAACGGCTGGGAGGCTTTGAGATTCAGGTTTAGATTTAGTGCTACTCTGGTCAAGACGGGCCAATTGCGGGTTATTAGACGACGGTTTGAGAGGTCTGGATAGAGGCAAACCGGTTTTCCTGGGCTGTGTCTGGTCAGCAATCTTCGATGGCGGAACCAGCTGGGTTATAGCAACTTGTTCTCCTAACTGTTTATTTAATTGATAACCGGTCTGTTGCTGTGGGAGCAACTTAGCCGGCTTATTAACTGCTACCGCTGTCTTGTCGTCTGTAATTGTCTCTATCGACATATACAGCCAGCCAACCAGGCATAGCACCACACAGGCGGCAAGGGCTATGTATTGCTGAACAGCCGGATTACGCCAGAACACGGTACGTACCTCCAGTTGGCGCCCACCCATACGGGCCTGCAACCGGGCGAAACCATCCGAACTAGGCGGTAGCGACATGTTTTCCAGCTTACGGGCGAACAGATCGTCAACGGGCTGTTTGTCGGCGTGTTTTTTCATTAGTATAAGCTTGGTTAGTTTTTTTCTGGCGTTCGCCTATAGGCTGCTGCGATTCCGGTTCCAGTTTCTTTAAATTCATTTGCAGTATAGCACGGGCACGGCTAAGCTGCGATTTCGACGTACCTTCTGATATACC
>DATHAW010000132.1:0-2049 GCA_035296465.1 Spirosoma sp. | reverse complement strand
CCAATACGTTCATGCCGTGCATCATCAAAGTGTCGACGTAACCCCTTACTCGTCCATGTCTTTTCATGTGCTGGAGGCCGCCATCCTAACATTCTGGATTTTGCTTATCTCCTTCGTCCTGCCTGTCTATGCTCCAGCCTTGGGTATAATGCAATTAATTGGCCTCTTTAATAATGTTAAATCGCATCTTGGGTATGAGTTATACCCGGCCAGTATCAGTCGGAGTTGGTTGCGGTTTCTGGTACCCAGTACCCACCACAACATGCACCATACCCACTTCAACGGTAATTACGGATTGCATTTTCGCTTCTGGGATAAGTTGTGCGGTACTGAATTCAGTGAATACGAAGCTCTTTTTGAAGAGGTACAGGACCGTAAAAAGGACGGTATAGCCATCCCCCAGTCCTCACCGCACACCGTTAGTCGAAGCGAAAATGGAACTGCCGACAACCCCTATGCCTTAGCGTTTGAACCAGTAGCCGACCGTGTGAAGCACACGCAAAGTACCGTTGTTGCGGAGGCCATTGTCTATTTTTCCGGTGAAAACTACGTGTCAATTTTGGCAGACGAAACAGTTTTAGATGCCCTGATTCGGACAGAGATCAACGTGCCGTATTTGTGCCGGGCCGGCAATTGCGGCACGTGCCGGTGCAGGCTTCAGGAGGGCCACGTAACCATGCGTAATCATAAGGCATTGACGGACCAGGAACTGACCCAGGGCTACATACTCTGTTGCCTAAGTGTGCCGGTCACGGAGAAAATTCGGATTGAGTTCTAACCCATTTCGACGTTAACCAACTGATCCCGCCTTTCGCTTATGATCCAGCAACTAATCACGCTCGTCCATTGCTGGCTACTGCCATGTATCAGCGCAGCTCGATCGACCGAAACTATCATCGGCAGGTGGGCTGATGAGGCCAACCCCGATAAACAGATCCAGATGGTCAGGCGGTTGAATGGCAAAATTTACGGCAAAGCCATCGGCACGGCTCAATCTACCAAAACGGAACGGATCATTTTTAACGATTTAATGTGGAACGATAAGGCAAAACGTTACACAGGGGTGTTGATAAATCCTGAAAACGGGCATGCTTTTACCCTTTCGATAACACTACCCCACCCTGACCAATTTGAGTTTGTGGTAAAACGATTCCTCCTCAGCCGAATATTTCGATTCGTACGAACTAAATAGCGGCATCGCGTTCTTAAAAAACAACTCCGGTCGCGATATCATGATCGGCTCACCATTGACCATTTCTGTTGCTCAGTTGGATGAGTTGAGCATAGCGACGACCATTTCTTAGTCACAGATCTGTCACTACTACGTTACCCGATCAGGCATGGTACCATATCAACCCAAACGGGCCTCTCCGTTAGAAGAGCGCTGTTTGGGTTGATATGGTACGCCAGTCTTGCTATTTTTGAGGGCAATCGCAATCTTAGCCGCCAATTTCCTGTTGGAATAGAGCAACATCATTTTTGATTGCCAAACGCCCAGTCCTATGGAAGCCACGACGCTCCTACCCGCCGAAAAGCAACGCTATCAGAAACACCTGAACCTTCCCGAACTGGGGCAGCAGGGGCAGCTCCGGCTCAAAAATGCCCGGGTGCTGGTGGTAGGTGCGGGGGGACTGGGCTGCCCGGTGCTGCTCTACCTGACGGCTGCGGGTATAGGCACCATCGGTGTCATCGATCCCGATGTGGTTGACCTTAGCAATCTCCAGCGACAGGTACTCTACACAACCGACGAGGTAGGTCAGCCGAAAGCCAAAGCCGCCGTTATGCACCTCAACCGGCTCAACCCCGGCCTGACGTTCGATACGTATACAATGGCGCTGGAAACGGGCAACGCCCGCGCCATCATCGACGCCTATGATATTGTGGTCGACTGCACCGACAACTTCAAGGTGCGATACTTAATCAATGATGTCTGCGTAACGCTTGGCAAACCCTTCGTCTATGGGGCCATTCACTGTTTCGAGGGGCAGGTGGCGGTTTTGAACGCTGACCTTGGGGAGGGCCCGGCTAAATTGCCGCGTCGGGGGCCAA
>DATHAW010000131.1:0-10885 GCA_035296465.1 Spirosoma sp. | reverse complement strand
TCGAAACGTGGCTGGAAGAGAACCCCAATACCGCTAAAGGCATTGTTAAGAAGGTGCTGGTATCGGCCCAGGCCCGGATTGCGGCTGACCTGGCCTACAAGCGCATCATGACTGAGCGCAAGGACTTCATGGGCGGCATGGGCCTGCCCGGCAAACTGGCCGACTGCTCGGACACCGATCCCGAAAAGTGTGAGTTGTATCTAGTAGAAGGAGACTCGGCTGGTGGCACGGCTAAACAGGGTCGTAACCGGGCGTTCCAGGCCATTTTGCCCCTGCGTGGTAAAATCCTGAACGTCGAGAAGGCGATGGAGCACCGGATTTATGAAAACGAAGAAATCAAAAACATCTGGACTGCCCTCGGTATCCGGCTCGAAAAGAAAGACGACGAGACGGTGATGAACTTGGACAAACTCCGGTACCATAAAATCATTATCATGACTGACGCCGATGTCGACGGCAGCCACATCCGGACGCTGATCCTGACCCTGTTCTATCGAAACATGAAGGCGCTGATCGACAACGGGTACATCTATATTGCCCAGCCGCCGTTTTACCTCGTTAAGAAAGGCAAGGAAGAGCGTTATTGCTGGACCGAGGCCCAGCGCGAAGCGGCTGTTAAGGAGTTGGCCGGCAGTGGCCGCGAAGACAACGTAAACGTGCAGCGTTACAAGGGATTAGGCGAGATGAACGCCGAGCAGCTCTGGAGCACAACGATGGATCCAGACCGCCGGAGCCTCAAGCTGGTAACTGTGGAGTCGGCCGCCGACGCCGACCACGTTTTTTCTACGCTGATGGGTGATGACGTAGCCCCCCGACGCGAGTTTATCGAACGAAACGCCAAATACGCCCGAGTCGATATTTAACGAGAATATAACAGAGAGCGGGCCAAAAAGCCCGCTTTTTTGTTGTAATTCAACTTCTTTTACCCATATGCGTTACTCCATTAACACCAACCGGACCATATTGGGGAATCTCGTTTCCCGGTTCACTCAGCGTACACCCGATAATGCTACAGCGGCACCCGATAAAATGGCAAAAGTTAGCGAGAAAGTTAGTACTGTTATCGATCAAAGCGATTATCTGAGCCGCGATCTAAGCTGGTTAAAATTCAACGAGCGGGTGCTCGACCAGGCCCGTAGTGAGCAGCCGCCCCACGCAAACCGCACCCTGATGGAGCGGCTGAAGTTCCTGGCTATTTCTTCCTCCAACCTCGACGAGTTTTTCATGATTCGGGTTGGGAGTCTATACAACTACCTCGACTACCATAAACAACGGGTCGACTATTCAGGGCTACGCGAAATTCCGTTCCGCAAAGCGCTGTTCACTACGTCGCAGCAGTTTTACCGGGATCAGCAGGCCGTCTTTGTCAACCAGTTACTGCCACTTTTTGCCGAAAACGGATTGCAATTAAGCACCTACGCTGACCTGACTCCCGACGAGCAGTCTAAGGCAATAAATTATTTTGACCGGGCGATCTACCCAACACTGACTCCGATGCTGTATGACTACACCCATACGTTTCCGGTGCTGCTGGCCAAGGTGCTTATCTTCGGGGTTGTCACGCAGAATCCCGAAGGGGCCGATCTGCAAAGTCTGCGTTCGGAAGATGAAGACGAACACCAACGGCTTTCGTTTGTTCAGATTCCGGCTAACCTGCCCCGTTTCCTGTCATTTGAGCGGGAACAGAATGGTGAGCCGCAAATTGCCTTCTTGCCTATTGAAGAGATTATCCGTCATAATATCAAGAAGTTATACCGAAACGTAGACATTACGTCCGTGAATTTGTTTCGCCTTACGCGCAACGGTGATTTTACCCTGGACGAAAACGACGACGACGAGGTAGACTTCATTGATGAGGTGCGCCAAAAGATTAAAAACCGTCGACTGGGCCGGGTAACACGTGTTGAAGTGCAACGGGACGACAGGGGCGGAATCGGGTCGCCCTGGATGCTAAATCTACTCAAGAAGCGCTGGGAAATCGACGATCTGAATATCTTTGAATCGAATACGCTGCTTGATTTTTCGGCGTTCTGGCAAATCATTGGCAACCCCGAGTTTAAGGACGACATGCCCCGGCAGCACGTACCGGTTCCTCCCCTGGGCCTCGGCCGCGACAAAACCGAAAACATTTTTGACATAATTAAACAGCGCGATCTGCTGCTGCATCATCCCTACAACAACTTCGAGCCGGTGCTGCAACTGCTCGAACAGGCCGCCGAAGACCCGAACGTGCTGGCTATCAAGATTACCGTGTACCGGTTAGCCAAACGGTCGCGCATTACGGAAGCCCTGTTAAAAGCGGCTGAAAATGGTAAGCACGTATCGGTGCTGTTTGAGGTAAAAGCCCGATTTGATGAAGAAAACAACATCCGGGAGGCCCAGCGGCTTCAGAAAGCTGGCTGTTTTGTCATCTACGGCATTAGCCGGTTCAAAACGCATACCAAACTGCTGTTGGTGGTGCGCAATGAAGGTAGCCGCGTGGTGCGCTACGCCCACCTGGCAACCGGCAATTATAACGAAGACACCTCAAAACTCTACACCGACATTGGCCTGCTGACGACCAACGAAACCTACACGCACGATATTTCCGAATTCTTTAACGTTATCACCGGCCACTCGCTGCCCAACGAGTATCAGTACCTGATTACGGCTCCACGCGATATGCGCGAACAACTGCTCCGGCTGATTCGGGCAGAGGCTGACCATGCCCGCCGGGGATTGCCCAGCGGGATTTGCATTAAGGTTAACTCACTGGAAGACAAGTCGGTCATTGATGCCTTATATAAAGCGTCACAGGCGGGTGTACCCGTCCGGCTTATTGTCCGCAGCATATGCTGCCTGCGGCCCAAGCGGGCAGGGCTGAGCGAAAACATATCGGTGCGGTCCATCGTTGGCGATTTTCTGGAGCATACCCGGATCTATTATTTTCATAATAATGGCGATGCTAAAGTGTATGGCGGCAGTGCCGACGTGATGGTGCGAAGTTTTGACCGGCGTATCGAATCGTTGTTTTTCCTGGCCGACCCACGCGTCAAACAGCAGGCTATCCTCATCCTGGCCTATAACCTGCGCGATAATGTCAACGCCTATGAACTGAAGGAGGATGGCAACTTTGAAAGCTGTCATGTGCCGGCCGGAAGCCAGCCCTTCAATATTCATGAGCGCTTCTTCGACGTAACGGAAAAGGAAGTTACGGGGGCGCGGTTGTTCGACCCGGCCGTCAAAACAGCCGACGTTGCCGAAATAGAGGATGAATACCAGGAAGGAGCCGAACGGGCGATTGCTGACATTTAGGGAGCAGGCGAGCAATAGGGCATTACTCCAGTCGTTCGCCCCTGTTTTTGCTTATCTTCGCCCACCTAACTACAACAGCGTCTTCACTGAATGGATCGTTTTACCGGCCTGATTGGCATCGTTTTAATTTTGGGTATCGCTTTTGCCCTATCCAACAACCGAAAAGCCATCAATTACCGGACCGTCGGGGTTGGATTGCTATTGCAGGCCGGACTGGCCGTATTTATTCTAAAAACTGATGTTGGTGGCCAGATCTTCAATTGGCTGGGCAAAGCGGTAGCCAAGTTGCTGTCGTTTTCGGACAAGGGCGCCGAGTTTGTATTCGGCTCGCTGGTAAATCGGGCTGTGTTAGACCGGGCGTTTGGGGTCGGAAACGACTTCATCTTTTTCTTCAGAATTATTCCGACCATCATCTTCGTAGCGGTGCTGGTCAATATTTTTTATCATCTCGGCATCATGCAGCGCATTGTGGCCCTGATGGCACGGGTTATGAAAACGCTCATGGGGGTCAGCGGAGCCGAAGCGCTCTCCAACGTAGCAAGCACCTTTGTTGGACAGGTAGAGGCTCAGATCATGATAAAGCCGTACCTGAAAAGCATGACCAACTCGGAGCTAATGGCCTCCATGACGGGTAGTTTTGCCTGTATTGCGGGTGGGGTTCTGGCGGTCTATATCTCACTGGGTGTTCCGGCTCCCTATTTATTGGCAGCCAGCATTATGGCGGCCCCCGGTGCCCTGGTAATCAGTAAGATCGTGTTTCCAGAAACAGAACAATCTGAAACCCAGGGTGTAGTAAGAGTTGAAATCAAGAAAAATCATGCCAACCTACTCGATGCGATTGCGGGCGGAGCCAGCGAAGGGCTTAAAGTAGGATTAAATGTGGTGGCAATGCTCATAGGCTTTATTGCCCTGATTGCCCTGGTCGATAATATCCTGCTCAGAATTGGCGTATCGGTTCTGAACATGCCGGACCTGAGTCTGAACTTCCTACTTGGCAAACTTTTCTCCTTGTTTGCCTGGGCTATGGGCGTACCGGGCAAAGACATTGAAGCGGCCGGTGCACTGATGGGTACCAAAATGGTGGTCAACGAATTTGTAGCTTACCTGGATATGGTAAAGATTAAACAAACGCTCGACCCTAAAACCATCGCTATTGTTTCTTTTGCCTTATGTGGTTTTGCCAACTTCAGTTCCATTGCCATTCAGGTGGGTGGCATCAGCGAACTGGCACCCACCCGCCGAAGCGACCTGGCCCGACTAGGTTTCAAAGCCCTTATATGTGGTACATTAGCCAGCTATATGTCGGCAACAATGGCAGGCTTACTGCTATGACAAACCAAATTTTGGCTAATAATTGCTAACCGGCTACATCGAAGAGCCTAGCACCTGCTACTAACAAATCATTTGCTCTATTATCATTAATGACGGCGGATGAACCCTTTCCTCAGCCACGATTTCACTATTGTAATCTGATTCAGCACTATTGTATTACTCCTTAATTAACTTTTTGCTTAAAAAGTTAATTAAGTATAACTATTTTATTTTATTTCTCTATATTTGACAGTAAAATGCACGATTAAACCGTAACCAGCTGTTTATGCACCGTACCTGTACCGCCTTGAAGAAGTATGTGCCCACCCAAGTACTATTCCGTTTAGGTTTACTTCTCTGTTTATTTCTCCCCACTTCACAACCATCGCCCGCCGGCAGTCTGCTCCGCACTGAACCAGACAAGGCCGCCCCCCCAGGTAGTGCCGCCTATGCCCCCGACAGCTACTGGGGCCCCCTGCGGCTCAAACTGATTTCAATGGTTGCTGCGGTCGCTAACGACCCCATTCGGTTCAGTGTGCAAGCCAGTCGGCAGACCCTGCGGCTGGGCGAACCACTCGAGCTGACCATCACTGCCGAACTCCTCAATATCTCCCCCAACCTGTTGTTTTTTCAGCCCGGGGCCAACGCCTACACCCTACGGATGCTCCTCCCCCCTGGCTTTGAGCAAACCGGAGGTGACTTTACCGACAACGTTACCGGCACCTTATTCTATCCGGCTCGTCCTCTAATGAGCTATCGCATTCAAGGCTATTTCCGCAGCGTTACTGCCGGTACCAGCTTCCGGCTCCTGCGGGGGCAGCCCGGCCAGGGCGATCAGGGGCTGTTTGTAGAGAAAGCGGTCGTCAGTCTGCGCACTGAATTGGATCAGCCAGCCGTTGCTGAGAGGCCGGGGAGTGCTGGACGGGGCGGTTCGTCCGTTCTAAGTCTATACGTGCTTGCCGACAAGGGAAGTGTCGGCGGGGCCACCCGGGTGGCAGCTGCATCGTACAAGGGTTTTCTAGATGGTGCGAGTTGTGAGACCGTCTCGGGCTGGATTATGGACGATAGCAACCCCAAGCAATCGCAGCAGGTCGACATTTATTTGGATGGGGTTAAGGCGGCCACCCTGCTGGCTAATCAGAGTCGTCAGGACGTAGCAAATGCGTATGGTATTCGGGATTTCAACGCGTATGGGTACGTGTGGATGATTCCCTCATCCTACAAGGCCAATGCTTCGCTGCGGGTGTCGGTGCGGCCGGCGGGTACGTCGACCGAGTTATCACAAAGCCCCCAGCAAACTGCCATCTGCCCCGGTACTGGTGTGCCAGCGCCTACTCCACCAGCAACCACTACAGTTACTCCACCAGCAACCACTACGACGGGCGGGCCGCTGACACTGCTGGCACCAACATACAATTGCACCACGGGTGCCATCACCTTCAACACCAGCGGGGGCGATGGCACCCCCATTCGCTTCCGGGCATCGGGCATCACCGACTGGACGACTAACCCCAACCAGTACTTAGATGAAGGGTCGCGGGTCAATGCCGACACGCCCCCCTTCACCATCTATGCGGAGCAGTCGGGCCGCACCGTTACCTACATCTGGTCGCGGCAGACGCACTGTGCTTCGACCACCGCACCACCCACTTCAACAACGACAGCCCCGCCTACTTCGACCACGGTAGCGCCACCTACCTCTACCACGGTAGCACCGCCTACTTCGACCACGACAGCCCCGCCCACTTCGACTACGGTCACTCCGCCTACTTCGACCACGACGGCACCACCTACCACGGGCTTTGCCATAACGGGGGTGAACACGGTGAGCTGTGAGACCATCTCAGCCGGCCTGAGACGAGTCACCTTCACTCCCCTCTACAGCGGCCTTAACGGGCAGGCCGTCACCTTCTCGGTGGTGGGGCTGATGGCGCCTACCACCAGCCCGGCCCCTTATACGCTGTCCATCTACACCGACAACCCCACTATCACTCTGCAGGCTCAACAAAGTGGTACAACTGTCAGCTACGCCTACAACTGGCTGGCCGCCTGTAATAGCTCTACCACTACCCCGCCCGCTAACCGGGCTCCGGTGGTGGCCCAGCCCATCAGTGCCCAGACAGCTACGGTAGGCCAGCCTTTCAGCCTGGCTATCCCTCCCGGCACCTTCTCTGACCCGGAGGGCCAGCCGCTGACCTACTCGATGAGTGGGGTGCCTGCGGGCCTGTCTTTCTCAGGCAGCACTCTGTCAGGCACACCCACCACGGCGGGTCAGAGCACCTTGACCTTAACGGCTACGGACCCGGGCAATCTGCAAGCCACCACCAGCTTTGGACTTACTATCAGTGCCCCTACCTCTACCACGGTAGCCCCGCCCACTTCAACAACGGTCACTCCGCCTACAACCGTCACAGTCACCCCACCAGCAACCACTACGGTTACTCCACCCACTACTGTAACGAGCAATTGCACCAATTTTGAGCCTGGCTGCTCAGGCAACGTCCAGGAGGTGATTACAGTGCTTATCAACGTGGCCACTGCAGGCAACTACCCCCTGATCATTGGCTATCGATCTAATGAGCGCTCCGTTGATGGCCTGGTGGGTATTAACGGGGCACAACAGACCGTGCGCTTTAATCACAGCACTGTTTTCACGACGGTGACTATACCCTCTGTGGCACTCAGGGCGGGCCAGAACACCATTGCCTTGAGTACTGGTGCGGGGGGCGGCTATTTGTGCTTCAATAGCGTCTGCGTAGGCACCCCCCCTCCCCCTCCAAGCTGCAACTTCACCATCTCGGCCAATACACTCAATGCCACTTGTAACCAGCCCGGTGTCAAGTTGGTGGCTACCTGTACAGGAACTGATTGCGGGGACGTCAGCTACAATTGGAGCGGTAACGGGCTAAGCTACAATGGCCAAACAGTCTACTTCGATGCTCCTTCTAGCAACGGCACCTTCACCTACACAGTCACGGCTAGCCGTATGGGTTGCGCCGACAAGACGGCCACTGGCACGATCAACGTCAGCGGCTGTGGGACCACTCCAGCCCCCACTAATTGCACGATGAACGACTATTCAAGCGAAACCGACATCACCTACAAACCGTAACACAATGCGTATATTCTTTTTTGGGCTGCTATTGCTGGCCTCTTCCGTTGGCCTCGCCCAAACAAAAACAATTATTGGCTATCGCACATCTAACCTTCCCGGAGAGCAGCGACTAATCTTCGCCCTTTACTCGGATGGATCACGGCGGTGTATATCCTCCCTTCCTGCCGATCGGCCAAATAATCGCGTCGGAGGCTTAGTGAAACTTCCTTACGCACCCGAAGCGAAACGCGTTTTAAACGCCAATCAATTTGGACTCGACAAATACTATTCGCCTAATTTTAAGTTTAGTGTCGATTTTCGGAACAGCATCGAATCCGTTCAGGACAAGCGTCGTCAGAGCGTAAACCTGTTCAGCAACCTCGCCGTAACGGAAGCCGAGCGAACTGCAATGCCCTTCGACCAGGGCCTTGTCTACGATGGAGAAGCAGGGTTGCATGGCCCCCTGGAAGGGGTCGAATACTTCGAGAGTACGCTATCTGTACTTGAAAGTCGTTATCAGGCCCATGTGTCCGGGGCTGAAAAGGGATACTGGGCCGCCAACATCGAAACCAGTTCCGAATGGTACCCTGGCAATAGTGACTCGGCCTATCCGGGTTTCCCTGCAGATCGCACTGGCAGCTACAATACTGGCCACTCGCGTAGTTGGAATGACTCAAAAAATATTTCTATTCTGTGCGAATCAGACGGAGTAACCCGCACACTGGAACAACTCGCCAATTTGGGTTACGATAAATGGGAATCGGAGAAAAACGTACGCCGGGCAAATCGGGTGATCTTATTGCTCCAGATGGCCCAGCGAAAATCACCGGCGGGGGGACTGGTTTCCTATGGATGTTCCATGTATCAGGGGCAACCCGACAAGAATACGGCCTATCAAACCAACGTCTTTAATGCAGGGGAGGCAAAAGTATGGCTCGAGGGGGGAACGCTTAATGTAACAAAAGCAAATAAAGGCCAAGACCAAGACGGTGTAGGAACCTTCGCAAACATATCTAGTCTCGGTGGCGACGCTAACGGAAATATTACTATTAACGGAACGAACTATACCATTAAAGGGGATATTTACTCCAATGAGACACTGCACTTAGACTACTATTACCAGTTCAACTTTGAAATGGCACGTAGTGACTATGAAGATATTTGGGTAACACAAAACCCCGCTAAGCAGAACTACGAAAGCATCTGGGCCGCGATTAAGACCCGTCACGTTGTAGCGGATCAGGTAGGGCACTGGCAGGCAAACCGCTACCGGATGCTGAATCGGCCGGGGCAGACAGTTCGTCCCACGATAATGATGCGTGAAATAATGTATGAAGGAAACGTGGCAGGCTATGTCGACGGTCAACCCAGAATCTCTCGTGTGCCGGATGGACTCGGTACAGGCCGCATTGACCAGGGAGGAGGCTATAGTGATTTACCCAAAATCTGGATACCGCCTTACGAGATGTACAGCTACTACGCCGTGCAGCGATTTCTGGAAGGAGGTACCAGAGGTAGCGGCTTTCACCTGTTTAATGCCCCCGGCGTGTTTGATTTTGCCAATACATCAGGCTTTAATCAGGTATTCCATACGGTCACAGCCTTATTTCAGGCCAGGGCCGATTTACAGATTTATGAACGCTTCTTCGATAATTCTACTATGGAGCAACAGCCGGAAGTAAAAGTCGATCAGGTTGGAGACTGGCAGCAATATGATGCAATACAGGCCTACAATTATCAGGAGGGGACTATTGGAAAGCAGCGTCCGGTATACTTAGTTCGCTACGCACCTGTTGCGGGCGGCTGGCGCGTGGTGATTTTGGGCGGGCATAACTTACGGCATGGCGATGAGCGAACCGACCTGGTCCGGCTGCCCGGTGGCCTGTTGAACAGCAATCAGTTTAAGATTAAACTACGCGGTCCGGCGGCTCAGGTATTTGAATTTGTTGTGAGCAATCAGGATACAGGCCAGACGTATGAAGCAACGCCCACCCCGCAGATTGGCTTTGAGCGGGCAGGTTACGCCGGACGTATCGGTCAGGAGTGAGATAGCTCATATGGCTACTCTGGCATAAGACCCAGACTAGCTTCAAGTGATGATGACTAAACCCTTACAGCCCTGGCATTTCGTTACATCGTCTGCACAATTTGTTTAGAATGCCACGGCTTTAAGTCGTAACCCCGTGTCTTCGGGCAGGCCGAAAACCAGATTCATGTTCTGAACGGCCTGCCCCGATGCACCCTTCGTTAGGTTGTCAATGACGCTGGTAATCAACAGATGGCCGTCGTGCAGCTCCAGATGCAGAAAACACTTGTTTGTGTTGACAACCTGCTTTACATCAATGGGGGCATCGCTAAGATGTGTAAAAGGATGCTGGGCGTAATAAGTCCGATAGAGTTTGGTTGCTTCGTCCAACGTTCCCATGAATGGCGTGTAGACATTAGCCATGATGCCCCGCGTGAAGTCGCCCCGGTATGGTACAAAATTGATGGGATGGCTAAAATCGGGGCCGCCGTGCATTCTGGCGAGCATCATCAGGCTTTGTCGTATCTCATTCAGATGCTGGTGCTCAAACGCCTTATAGATCGATACGTTATTGTTGCGCCAGGTGAAGTGCGTTGTAGGGGCTAGTGCCTGGCCTGCGCCGGTGCTGCCTGTAATGGCGCTTACCTGGACGGCATCCGTTAGCCGTCCAGCTTTAGCTAGGGGCAGGAGAGCCAGTTGAATACACGTGGCAAAACAACCCGGATTGGCAATACGTGTTGCTTCCTGAATACGTTCGCGCTGGAGTTCGGGCAGGCCATATACGAAATCATCGTGTTCGTCGCGAAAGTCGGCGCTAAGGTCAATTATGGTAATGTCGTCCGATATGTCGTGTTCGGCTAGGAACGTAGCAGAAGCACCATGCCCTGAACACAGAAAAAGGGCATCTACCCCACCCTCCTCAAGCAAAACCGCCGGGTCTTCACCCGAAAACGTCAACTCCGTATCGCCCAGCAAATCGGTATGTGTCGTCCAGACAGACTTGCCTGACTGACTTTTGCTGTGAATAAACTGAACGTTGACGAACGGGTGATAAAGAAGAATGCGTAGTAGTTCGCCAGCTGTATAGCCAGCCCCGCCAATAATTCCGATGTTGATGAATTGATCTGTCACGATAGTGTCTTTACAGAAGCTGCCTGAAC
>DATHAW010000130.1:0-4777 GCA_035296465.1 Spirosoma sp. | reverse complement strand
GCAATGGTTACCACAGAAATTCAGGCCCATAAAAACCGGCGAAGGCTTTTGGGCACCTTTCGGTACGTAGAGCAGTATCTGGATGGGCGGCAGTTGTGGGTAGTCGATGAAAAAGATGGATACCTGTTTGCGAACGGCCAGCCCGTTGAGTGCCGATGGTTCTACTGATAGAGTCTGAAAACGCAGCTTCACCGTCTGGGAAGGCGTTCGCCCATACACATTGTCGGCAAATAATGTCAGCAGCTCGGCCCGCCTACCGGCCCAGTCGGCCCGGCTGTTGACCTGCTTTCCGTTGGTTGTCCGCATCAGATCGGGCAGGGTATAGGTTCCCACCTTTGCTTCGTCGTAATTAAAAACTGGCTCTATGGGCTTCTTAGCCGTTGTGACAGAAGTTTGGGCCATTGCCGCCTGGATCGTAAGCAGACCGAGCAGTAGCCAGCGTAGGGATTGGTTCATAAACAGGCAGAAGAATGCATACGGGGTCGAAAGCACTCCGGTCTATTCTGTCTACTTAGCCTCCCTGGTTCAGAGGGCAAATCAGGTCCATTAAGAATGCTAATTGAGCCTACTCATATCAACCAGCTTGTCTGTAGCGTTGTAAGAAGGATTTTTGGTTTTCATTTGACATTGACCTGATGCGCCTTTTCGTTTGCTTAGCCCTGCTTGCCTGCTTTACGTCTTTACTAGCTGGCTGCCACCGCCCCATTGCCTACGTGCTTCCTACGCCACACGGACCCGCAGCCCGCTTATCCCTTGCGAAACCATCGCCAACAGAACCCGTCCAGCCTGACTCCGGACTTAGTGCGGTTGAGTCGGTGGCCGTTACCAGACCAATAAACGAGCCAGCCCTTGCCAGCCTGACCCATCAACACGTTACCGACTACTCGGCTACGACCCGCATTGAACGGCGCATGAACCGGATTCAGTCGCTGCTGACTACGCCAGCCAGCAGCGTCGTCGATAAGCAGCCAAGACCGAAGCCAAAGCAAAAGCTCAAACTGGGCAACCAAATCCGCGAAAAGCTGGGCGTCCCCTTACGTAAGGAACTCAACTGGTGGCAGCGTATAAACTGGAAGCTGAAAGCGTCGGTGATTGTGATTGCGGTAGCCCTGTTGTTTGCCATCATGCAGATAACCATCCTGTCCATCATCTTCGGAATCCTGGGCGCATTTTTGCTGATTACTGGTCTGAAAAAGTCGATGAAAGTACGTCGGCCGTGGTTTTGATCATTTAATCAACCGAATCGTGAGTGGGTAGCGGTAATACTCACCGTTGTTGGCTTTGATGGCGGCAATGACGGTAAAAATGAGCCACACCGCGCCGACGATCCAGATTAACACCAGACCAATCAGCAATAGAAACAGCAGAAAAGAAAACGCAGCTGCAATGGCCATCGTAATCTGAAAATTGACGGCTTCCTTACCATGATAATCAACGAACGCTGATTTGTTCTTCTGAACTTGCCAGATAACGAGCGGAGCCACAATGGCCCCAATCAATACGAACGAGCCGGGCAACGCGCTCAGGTGGGTGAGCATCGCCCACATCCGCTCGTCGGACTGGCTTAAGGGCGTTCCGGTGCCCGAAGACGGCGGGGTTGGCGGTTGATTTTCCATTACGAGAGGAGATTTGGGTCTGTTTGGAGTTCCACTACGCTAATTCAAGCACGCAATCGTCCTGCTCCACCGTCGTACTTTCGTTGAGCACCACTTTCGACACAGTGCCTTCTTTGGTTGCAGCCACAATGCTCTCCATTTTCATGGCTTCGATCACGAACAGGGGCTGATTTTTCTTTACGGTATCACCTTCCTTGACCAAGATGCGCGTCAGACGCCCCTGCAGTGGTGCCCCAATGTCGCCATCCTTACTGGTCTTGGCGTTCATCTGCTTCTCAACCTTGGAGGCCCGGTCGCGCATTTGCACCTGCCTGCTCTGGCCGTTCAGCTCGAACGTAATGGTTCGCATCCCAAACTCATCCGGCTCCGACTTGAACAGCAGCCGCACCAAGATGTTCTTGCCTTCTTCGATGTTGATCAGAATCTCTTCGTTTTCTTTCAGGCCATAAAAAAACGCGGGCGTCGGAATCATGCTGACGTCGCCATACTGCTCAATGGCTTTGTAATAGTCATCATACACCTTCGGGTACATCTGGTAAGAGAGGTAATCGACAAAGCCGTCGCAAAGCGGGTATTTAACCTTAAATGCATCGAAATCAGCGTCGAAGTCAATGGGTTTCAAGTGCTCGTTGGGGCGGCCAGTAATGGGCTGATCATCTTTCAGCACCACCTGCTGCATTTCTGGGGGAAAGCCACCGACCGGTTGTCCAAGTTCACCTTTGAAAAAGCCTTTCACCGACTCCGGAAACGACAGCGACTCACCCCGCGTCATTACGTCGTCGGCAGTCAGGTTGTTGGCGGTCATAAAGATGGCCATGTCACCCACGACTTTCGACGACGGGGTCACCTTCACAATGTCGCCAAAGAGCTGGTTGGCCAGGACGTAGTTTTTCTTGAGCGTTTCAAACTTGTCGCCCAGGCCCGTGGCAATGGCTTGTGGTTTCAGGTTTGAATACTGCCCGCCCGGAATCTCGTTTTCGTAAACCTCCGCGCTGCCCGCCTTCATGCCCGACTCGAACGGATAGTAATACTCCCGAACATCTTCCCAATAGTTGGAATACGCATTCAGCGAGGAAAGGTCAATGGGACACTCGCGCTCATGCCCTTGCATCATAGCCACCACTGAGTTAAAGTTTGGCTGGGAGGTCAGCCCTGACAAGGCACCGAGCGCACAATCGACAATGTCGACACCCGCGTCAATGGCTTTCAGGTACGTAGCGGCCTGAATACCCGGCGTATCGTGCGTGTGCAGATGAACAGGAATACTGACCGCTTTTTTTAACTCTGACACCAGCACTTCGGCCGCCAGTGGTTTTAGCAGCCCGGCCATGTCTTTGATACAGAGCAGGTGAGCGCCTTCGTCTTCGAGCTGGCGGGCCAGATCCAGATAATACTGGAGATTGTACTTTTGATGCTTCTGAGGATTGAGCATATCGCCGGTATAGCAAATGGCCCCTTCGCACAGCGCATCGGTGCGCTCACGAACAGCGCGTATGCTTACCTTCATGGCCTCAATCCAGTTCAGCGAGTCGAAAATCCGGAACACGTCGATGCCGGACGACCACGACTGCTCCACGAACTTCTCGATCAGGTTGTCGGGATAAGCCGAGTAGCCAACGGCGTTGGAACCGCGAAACAGCATTTGCAACAGCATGTTCGGCATGGCCTCGCGCAGAGCTTCCAGGCGCTTCCACGGGCTTTCGTACAGATACCGCATCGATACGTCAAATGTAGCCCCGCCCCACACCTCCATCGAGAACAGCTCGGGATGGTTTTTGGCGAATCCTTCGGCTACCTTCTGCAGATCCTGCGTCCTGACGCGCGTGGCCAGCAGGGATTGGTGGCCATCGCGGAACGTGGTGTCGGTATACAAAACACCTTTCTGGTCGCGCACCCACTGCACAAAGCCTTCGCGGCCCAACGCTTTCAATCGGTCGCGGTTGCCGGTTGGATAAGGACCGTACACATCAAACGGCGGCACGATGGGTGTGCGGAACACTTTACTCGCATCAGTCTTTTTAACCTCGGGATTGCCATTCACAATCACGTCGGCGAGGTAGTTGAGCGCCCGCGTAGACCGGTCCTGCGGCTTGCGAAAATTGAACAGTTCGGGATGCGTTTCAATGAACGACACTCGCGCTTCGCCCCGCTGAAAAATCGGGTGACTTATTACGTTGAGCAGAAAGCCGATGTTCGTTTTGACCCCCCGAATACGGAACTCCAGTAGCGCCCGCGTCAGTCTTTGCGTGGCGCCCTTAAGTGTACGGCCCCGCGCCGACACCTTCACGATCATGGAGTCGAAGTAAGGCGAGATTTTTACGCCGGCGTAGCTGCTGCCTTCGTCGAGTCGGATGCCAAACCCGGCCGCATTTCGATAAGCAATGATGGTTCCAAAATCGGGCTTAAAGCCATTGGCGGGATCTTCAGTGGTGATACGGCACTGGATGGCAAATCCATTAAGCGGCACTTCGTCCTGGTGGTTAATGTAGATGCCATTGTCGGACAACTGGTAGCCCATCGCGATCAGAATCTGCGTCCGGACAATGTCAATACCCGTTACCTCCTCCGTAATCGTGTGCTCAACCTGAATCCGGGGGTTAACTTCAATGAAATAAATGTTCTCCTGTTTATCGACGAGAAACTCGACCGTGCCCGCGTTGGAATAGTTGACCGCCCGGCCCAGTTGCAGGGCATAGGCGTAGAGCTTTTGCTTGGTTTCCTGCTTCAGTCCAAACGACGGGGCCACCTCAACCACCTTCTGAAACCGGCGCTGCACCGAGCAGTCGCGCTCATACAGGTGGACAATGTTACCATGCTGATCGCCCAGAAGCTGTACTTCAATGTGTTTGGGCTCTTCAATAAATTTCTCCAGGAAAATAGTGTCGTCGCCGAATGCGTTTTTAGCTTCATTCTTGGCTTCCGTAAATGCCTTGCCGAAATCATCGGCGTTACGTACCACGCGCATGCCCCGTCCACCACCGCCGGCAGCGGCTTTCACCATCACCGGGAAGCCAATCCGCTGGGCCTCCGTCTGCGCAAACTCCGGCGTCATGTTCTCTTCCCGCGAGTCGGGAATAAGGGGCACCCCGGCACTCTGAGCTAGGTTTTTGGCTCTGACTTTATCGCCTAGTGCTTCCATCGCTTCCGGCGAGGGGCCAACG
>DATHAW010000129.1:0-4599 GCA_035296465.1 Spirosoma sp. | reverse complement strand
TGGGCCTCAAGAAGAGTAATAACCTGTAATCTGGCCAAAACTACCAGCTTGTGCAGAAACATAACGAAATAACTACTGGTTAGCCAGCAGTATGCGACCGGTCACCACCTGTTAAACAAGATTAATTTGCTACCCGCTGATTGTCCTAGCCTGATGGAGCGTCTGAGGATTGACTAACACCAGCCAGGTTACCGGCCCACCAGTGTATAAACTCCCCCTTTCTGCGTTGCGAAAACAAGTTCATTGTCCTTGCTTTTAACTGACTTTACCACTTTACCATCCCGGAAAATGGTTACCGGGTTTTTGGCCATTAATCGGCATAGGGTCCCGCTCATTGACCTGATTTCTCCGGCAATAAGTTTGTTGTTCTCCCACTTCATGTCTACTTCAAAACCACCCCTGGCCCGTAACCCCGACACAAAACCCGACGCCCACTGCTTAGGCAGGGCGGGCAATAGGTTGACAACACCCGTATGACTTTGCAGGAGCATTTCGGCCAGCACGGCCGTTGAGCCGAACGTGCCATCCAACTGATACGCTGAGCCAAAAAAATTGGGTTGAAACCCGTACTTCAGCTGGTATTGGTGGTGCTTGTAGGCCTCTTGGGCTTCGCCGAGTCGCAGCCACATCAAACTGATCCAGACGCCCTGCCAGCCACCAAAACTCTCACCGTTTACGTAGCTACCGTAGCTTTTGTACCGATTGCGGGCCTCCTCGGTTTTGGCATTCGGATTGCCCGCCAGTCGGCGTTCCAGCGTCTTGCGGGCGGCTGCATACAGTGCAGGGGTTCCAACGGTAATCTGGTCAGCAGGAAACAGGCCATAGAGGTGCGAAATGTGCCGGTGGCCCAACTCGGGTTCCTTATAATCGTCAACCCATTCCTGGATTCCGCCAGTCCGTTTGCTGATTTGCACGGGGGCAAGCTGGGCCATCGCCATTTGTAGCTCGCGTTTAAATGGGGCCTCAAAAGCTTTTCCCGGCCTGCTTAACGCATCGATGGCGCGGAGACAGTTGGTAAATAGCTCCCGGCAAATCTGCACATCCATCGTGGCCCCGTACGTAAATTGGTATTGGTTGCCGTCGGCTTTCTCAAACGCATTTTCGGGCGAGTGCGAGGGGTTGGTAACCAGTTTTCCGGCCATGGGTAAGCCCGCCGGGATGGGTTTGAGAAAATCCAGGTAAAACTCGGCAGCTCCCTTCATGAGCGGAAAAGCCCGTTTTCGCAGAAACTCTTTATCGCCCGAAAACTGGTAGTGTTCGTACGCATGGTGAGCCAGCCAACCGCTTCCCATAGGCCACACGCCTACCACTCCATCGACGGGCGAAGTCCGCCAGAACACATCCGTCAGGTGATGCACCACCCAGCCCCTGGCTCCGTACATCGTGCGGGCCGTGTGCCGTCCGTGAACCGCCAAGGAATCCATCAAATCGAACAGCGGCTCGTGGCATTCGGCCAGATTGGCGGCCTCAGCGGCCATGTAATTCATCTGTAGATTAATGTTGGTGTGGTAATCCGAACTCCAGGGTGGGCGCATCGTCTGATTCCAGATCCCCTGCAGATTGGCCGGTAAATCGCCCCGCCGGGAAGACGCAATGAGCAGGTATCTACCGTATTGAAACAGTAACGCCGAAAGGTAGGGATCGTCCACCAACTTGGTTTTGAGCCGGTTCAGCCGGGCGTCCTGCGGCAACTCCAGCGGGTCGGCCTTGGGGGATAGGCTTAGTTTCACCCGATCATACAGCGACCGATAGTCGGTCAGGTGTTGCTGCCATAGTACCGAAAGGGGTTTATTAATGGCCTTTTGCAGTGTCTCGGCTGACCGTTTTTCAGGATTGGATGCCGCGTAGTCGGTAGCGGCTGTTAGGTACAGTGTTAGTTCATCGGCGTTCGTTATGGTCATAAACCCGGCGGTATCTACGGAAATCTGACCGTTGGGAGTAACTGCCTTCAGATCGGATGCAAAGCGCATCCCCACAGGCTGACCAGTGGTTTCATCAGGCCGGTCAATGCGCCCGCGCAGGAGCAGCCGATGCGGGTCGGTGGCCGAAACGGAGGTAGTGGCGTCCTGTTCGCGTTGGAACCGGATACGAACATTGATTGAGCCCGGCTGGCTGGCGGTTAACCGCACGACGATGACCTGAGCGGGGTGCGAGGCAAACACCTCCCGTCGGTAGTGTTTACCCTGGTGTTTAAATCCAGTTACGGCCACGGCTGAATCCAGACTGAGCCAGCGACGATAGTCCTGGTACGTTGTATCACCCGACGGGTTTATCTGCTCAATCAAAAGATCGCCTAGGGGCTGGTACGGCCGAATTCTTAGCGGCTGGCCCATCAGCGTTTTAGTTGCCAGTTGCTCGGCCTCGTCGTTTTTTCCCGCAAACATCAACCGTTGTACATCAGGCAGGGCGGTTACGGCAGCAGGATTGTCGGTGTTACGCCGGTAGCCGTCCCAGATCGTTTCTTCGTTCAACTGTATGCGTTCACGCAGTACACCGCCGAACACCATCGCCCCCATCCGGCCATTACCCACCGGCAGGGCTTCCACCCAGCCGCGCTTCTCGAAGTGAAAGGTCCGTTGAAACTCCGGAGCATCGTAGCTAAAAACGGCGGGCTGGTAAGCGGGCCGGTCGAACCAGAGCTGCATGGGCTTTTGCTGAGCCGAGCCAATAGAGGGTAACAGGGGCACCAGGCCCAAAATCAGAAAAAATCGGTTCAGGCTATTCATCATCATTAGTTAGAAATATTCGTCAGGGAGCAATTTTCTTTGGACCAGCGGCCCTGCCCTGTTCCAGGAACGACATGAAGCCCATCAGGGCTCCCCAGTGATAAAACGAATCGCTGCGGTTGAGGGCTTCACCGGGCAGGCGCCCCACGCCCGACGCATGGAAATTTTCGGGCACACTCCGGCTCTCCCGCCAGTTTTTCAGCAGCAGCTGATTCGACTTTTCGACCAGTTGTTTTCTGACATCCGGCAAATTATAGTTTTTCAGCCCCAGGTAAACCAGGAAATTAAGCGGTGCCCAGATGCGCCCACGCCAGTAATTTTGTTCCTTGAATGCCTGATCGTTGCGGGCCACGGAGGGCAGTACCCACTCGCCCCAAAATTCGTCCGGGTTCAGCAGGTGCTCCTCCACCATCCGCCGGGCTTGCTCAGCGGTGGCTACACCAGCCAGCATGGGGTAAAACAGGGTGGGTGATAATCGGGTGCTAAACTCGCCCGTATCGGTACGGCGATTCAGGAACAGGCCCTTTTCTTCCTGCCATAACGTTTGTAGCGCCTTACCGTAGCGGTCTGCGCGTTGCCCCAGTTCGGTGGCTTCAGCCGAACGGCCCAGCACCTGAGCCAGATCGGCCAGGGCCTTACAGTCGGCGATGTACAGGCTGGTCAGGCCCACATCAGCCAGTTGGAGCTGGTTGGTGGTCCGGTTAAAGGGTACCCCGTCGTACATGGGCGAGTTGTCGAGCCCTGATTCATAAGCGGCTCCCTGCCAGCTATGGGCTGCTCCGTCGGGAGGCAGCTTGTCTGATCCCCAGCAGAGTAGCCCGCCGGTGTCGCGGTGCTGGGGCCACCAGCGGTTCCAGCGCAGAAGCCGATCAAACGTCAACTCCAGCAGCCACCGGTCATGGTATTGGCGGTAGAGTTCCCGAATGACCAGACTCCCCACGGGTGGCTGAGACCGGTCCGGCGACCCCAGGCCACCGCCCGCTACGTAGTTGGGCACCATGCCGTATCGATCGATGTTTTTGGTCGCTTCCACCGCATTGGCGTAGGCTAACGGCCGATTGTCCAGACCAGCCATATACGCCGAGAGGTACGTATCCCAGTCGAAGAGCACATACTGTCCGCCAAAGAAGGTGTTCCAGAAACGGCTAACGGGCGCTACTACCCCCCGCAGTTCGGGGTCATAAATCATATTCCAGGCAAGCGCGCTCTGCTGAATGAGGTAGGTTTCGCCCAGCGTACCCCACTGGCCCAGCGTTTTTTCAAAGGCAGCCCGCTGCCGACTGACTATCCCCCGAATGGCGTCGAGTGTTCGGGTCGTGCCCACCGAAATGCCTACCGCCTTGTCAAACGCAATACTCAGGTGTTTGGCCGTTAGCGGCAGGGTTTCAGACCCGATGGGGGCGGTGCTTTGTATTAAAAATCGGTTGTTACTTATCTGAGCCAGTAACCCGTTTTTCTGTTCAGTTACGGTACCTAACCGATTCCAGAGCATACCTGCTTCGACAACCAGTGAAGGGGGACGAGCGGGTAGTTTCAGGGGTGTAATCAGTAAGACAAGACCAGCCCCATCGTGGGCACTTTCTACCCGAAACTGGGCACCTTCCCAGGTTACGGTGCATTCGGTATAGCTTCCATCGTACGCATGATAGCCGGCTACTACCGTTTCGGAACGTGGTTCTTTCGGTGATATATACGCTTCCTGCAGGTAGCGATGGTTGGTTATCCCGTTGCTTTTTACACCAATACTCACTGACAGACCCTGAGGCAACAACACATGGCTCAGTACAGAGCGGGTATTCCACGTATTCCAACCCGAGGCCAGCCTGGTCTGCAACTGGCGGTAGGTCTGCTCAGAGCTGGCCGTTTGCGCCCT
>DATHAW010000128.1:0-1838 GCA_035296465.1 Spirosoma sp. | reverse complement strand
ATTGTGCGACATCAGCACGGCCGCGGTGCGTTCATTGATGGTTAGTTGGTCAATCACGGAGGCCCGGTCGGCAAACAGCACACAGGTGGCCACCGGAAACCGTTTGGGCGATAGGTGCGCTATGCAGTCGTCCGTTACGGTCACCTGCCAGCCGAGTTCGCGTGCCAGCTTCGCCACAGGCACTACGTCGTATCCTGCGCCAAAAATAATCAGTTCAATGCCCGGATCAATGCGTTCGATAAATACCTCTACAGTACCGGACGCGGTCAAAAACGGTTTCGTTAGGGGCTTGCCCGTGTCATATACATCACGCATGGGTTCATCCAGCCAGTCGGGTATGCTGGTGGCATCCTGCCCGGTCAGGACAAACCGGGTGCCGGGCGTCAGACCCGTAGACTCGTCGGCTTTCAGGACCGTAGCCAGCACCCGCACATCGCGCTTCTGCACGAATTCGCGGAGCAATTCAACCGAATTTTGCTGATCAACCGGGTTAATGGGTTCGATTAAAATGTCGATGATGCCGTTGCAGCCCAAGCCCACGCCGAAGCTGTTGGCCCCATCATCCATGGTATCATACGTAACAACGATTGGCGAACCATCGCGCATGACCTGCCGGGCCTTGCGCAAGGCATCGCCTTCCAGACAGCCGCCACTGATAGCCCCTTCCCAGCGGCCATCGTCGGTGATGAGCATCCGCGCCCCCGGCCGCCGGTACGACGACCCCTCGACCCAGACTACCGTGGCCAGCGCGGCTTTCCGTTCGGTGAAGTCCACCTGCTCATATACCTCCAGAATACGGGTAATTTCTTTCATTTAGATAAAGCTATCGCTGTGCTCTCCAGGCGTTTTCTCTATTCAGCAGACGTAACTGGTTGCTGACAATCAAGATAACCGCCCCCAATGGGTAAAGAAAATGAGAGAAGGCATCGGGTGAAAATCCTGGCTTGAGTTTCAGTATAATTAGTCGAAAGTTAGGCGGTTAAAACGAAAAATCATAGATAGCGAGCCACTACCTTCGGGCCATAAAACTGTATCGACTATGCCACAAATGAATTTCTGTCCGCAATGCGCCAGTCCGCTGGTGCCCGGCCAGGCCAGTGGGCGCGAACGGCTCATCTGCTCAAAACCCTGCGGCTATATTTTCTACGATAACCCCCTGCCGGTTGTCGGTGCCATTGTGGAATATGATGATGATACGGTGGTGCTGACGCAGAACATTGGCTGGCCTGCCGAGTGGTTCGGTATCGTAACAGGCTTTCTGGAAAAAGGTGAAGAACCGGCGCAGGCCGTACTCCGCGAAATTGAGGAGGAAATAGGACTGACCGACGCCCGTATTGTGGAATTCCTGGGCCTTTACACGTTCTATCAGCGCAACGAGATCATTTTTACGTACCACGTTCGGGCATCAGGCACTATTGTCATGGACGAAACCGAATTGCAGGCCATCAAAATCGTGCCGGTCAGTAAGCTAAAGCCGTGGCCCTTCGGGACGGGACCCGCCGTGGCCGAGTGGCTAAAGAAGCGAGGCTATTGATTGACCTGCTGGAATGCTCATTAATCAATATAACGACCCGCTAACGGACTACGCAGAGCAGATCGCGAATTGAGGTTATATTGTCCAAAGTCACGTATACCAGTTGATATGAAAAATAGGTAAAAATATAGTGTTTCTATCCTAAACAGCCCAGGCTGGCCCATCCGTACTACCTGATTTTTATCGAACTTTGTCTTCTCTTACCAACTCTCCGCACAGCCCATGATTACGGAGTCTGCTTTACTCGATAGCCCGGACGGGCAATTGCCCGGTAAACCGCCCATTAGTGGCCCTATTCATTCGG
>DATHAW010000127.1:0-11695 GCA_035296465.1 Spirosoma sp. | reverse complement strand
TCGAAACTGATCTGAGTAATACTCATGGTGCCGTTCATAAGCAGTTTGCAGGCATGGCCAATGCGCACCTCCGACACGAAGCAGGAGAACGTTTTGTTGGCGTGGGCTTTGAAGTAACGGCAAAACGCCGGAGCCGTCATTCCCGCCAAATCAGCGACAGTATCCAGGCTAAGGTCGTCGGTAAAATGGCTCAGCACATAGTCATGAACCAACTGCATTCGGCGGTAGGCGCGTTCGGGCCGCTCGGGTGCTGTAGGGCTCGCATCGGCTGCATCAGCGGTCTTCATGGTGTTGGTATAGCCGGGACTGGTCAGTACGCGATAATCAGAGCTGTGGGAGAGGTCGTTGAGGAGCGAGAGCAGCCCTAGAATGCGCCCAAAACCAACCGGCTGGCCAACCAGGTTTTTCAAACCCGCTTCGGCCTGGGCTCGGCCGGAACCGGTCCACTCCAGACCGTGCCTTGCTTGGTCCAGCAGATGCCGCAGGGCCGTCATTTCGTGTTTGGTAAAAAAATGTTCCCCCAGGAAATTTTTAGAAAAATAAACGACTATGCCCCGCGCCAATAGAGGCTGGTTATTGAAAGGGGAACCCCCTAACAAATAGCCTTCAGTTTGGCCCGCTGGGGCTGCTAACAAATCTGGGAGTTTTTCAAAATAGGCCTGATCGTTACGCCAGAGATGGGGTAAATTAGGACCCAGAAACACCAGGTCGCCGGGACCGAAAGGCTTGATCGAATCGCCTATGAACCGCATGCCCGTGCCTTCTTGGACTAAAAACAACTGGTAGTGCGGATGAAAATGCCAGTTTGGATCAAAATGTGGTTCGGCCAGCTCTTTCACCATAAAAGATGCGGCTACTGGCTCAAGATCTTTACGAAGCGGCAGTTTCATTTATCCATTTTTCCTGATTTTTAACGTAGTGGGCAGGTTTAGGTGTGATTTTGTGCAAAAATACAGTCAGTATTGACCAAGAAAAGCTACAAAATTGCCGCAGCTACTGTTTATTTTTGTTTGATTTATCAGGGGCTACGTATGAATAAACTGGGAATGAACCTATTCGTCTGGACAATGAGCATGGACGAAGACTTATCAGAAACATTTTCGTTTTTGAAAACGAGCGGTTTTGATTTTGTCGAAGTGCCAATTAATGAATCCAGCACAAGCCAGGCAAACCTGGCGAAGTGGCAACGCATTGGCCAGCAACTTCGTGAGCTGAATCTGGGTGTACAGACCTGCACAATCTGTGGTCCGGAGTATAGCCTGATTAGCCCCGATGAATCGGTTCGGCAGGCGGGTATCAGTTACCTCAAACACGTAGTAGACTGTTCAGCGGCTGTGGGCAGTGCCATTCTGATGGGGCCTCTGTACGCTGGGTTTAAAACATTTACGGGAAAACCCGCTACAAAGCAGGAGTGGGACTGGTCTGTAGTTGGAATGCGCGCCGTGGCTGAACATGCTCAGGAGCAAGGCGTTATGCTGGCTGTGGAATATCTCAACCGGTTTGAAACCTATCTGCTCACCTGTGCCGACGACGTAGTACGTTACGTGGAGGACGTAAATCACCCAAACTGCCGGGCTGCGTTCGATACGTTCCATGCTAATATGGAAGAAAAAAGCCTTGCCCAAGCCATACGTACCGTAGCTCCGTACTTAGTCCATGTCCAAATCTCAGAGAACGACCGTTCAACACCGGGTCAGGGCCACATAAATTTCAGTGAGGTTTTCGACACCCTGGCCGATATTGGGTATGCCGGTCCAATTGCCATTGAAGCCTTTGGCCCAAACCCACCAGAGTTAGCAGCTGCCACGCACATTTTTCGCCCCATGTTCAGCTCTCCTGAGCAGTTGGCGGTCGATGGACTGGCTTTTTTAAAGAGTGAATTGGTGAAAGATCGTAGGAGTAAAACCCTCGTTCACTAACTCTTTCGCTCTTTCACCTATTCACTCTTTCACTCTTTATGAAACTAAACATCGCCTTGGTTGGCCTCGGATTCGGGGCCGAATTTATCCCGATTTATCAGCGTCATCCGCATACGAATATGTATGCCATTTGCCAGCGTAATGCCGAGAAAATGAATCAGATCGGCGATGCGTTTGGCATCGAAAAACGCTACACAAATTATGACGACCTGCTGGCCGACCCGGCTGTTGACGCCGTACATATTAACTCGCCGATCCCCAACCACGCTGAGCAGAGTCTGAAAGCGCTGCGGGCCGGTAAGCATGTTGCCTGCACCGTGCCAATGGCAACGACGGTTGCTGAGTGTCAGGCCATTGTGGACGCCTGCCGCGAGAGTGGCAAAAAGTACATGATGATGGAAACGGTGGTCTACAGCCGGGAGTTTCTGTTTGTGAAAGAACTATACGAAACGGGTGAACTGGGTAAGGTGCAGTTTTTGAAAGCCTCGCATCAGCAGGACATGGACGGCTGGCCCGACTATTGGCCCGGTCTGCCGCCCATGCACTACGCTACGCACTGCGTCGGTCCGGTAGCAGGTCTCCTGAAACTCGAAGCCGACTACGTATCCTGCTTTGGTTCAGGTACCATTCGGGAGGAACTGGCCAAAATCCACAATTCGCCGTTTGCCGTCGAGTCGGCGCATATCAAGTTTAAAGACAGCGATTTGTCGGCGTATGTATATCGGTCGTTGTTCGATGTGGCGCGTCAATACCGCGAGAGTTTTGAGGTGTACGGCGACAAAAAATCGTTCGAGTGGCAACTGATGGAAGACGAGCAGCCGGTTATTCATACTGCCAAAAAGCCGGAACCGGAGATTCCCCAAAAAGTAACGGTGCCCGATTACGCAAGGTACCTGCCTGAGCCGATTCAGCGTTTTACGACCAAAGGTGTCTACGATGCCAATGAGCAGCAACACCTGTCATTTACGCAGGGAGGTGGGCATGGAGGATCGCACCCGCACATGGTTCATGAGTTTGTGAGTGCAATCGTGGAAGATCGGGAGCCATTCCCGAATGCGGCCCAATCAGCCAACTGGACCAGCGTGGGAATTCTGGCCCACGAGTCGGCCATGCGCGGTGGGGAGATTATGAAATTGCCGGACTTTAAGCGTGTATAAAACCAGATATGAAAAGAAGCCAGCAGGACACATCGTTGCCCCGTGCAGTTCTGGCTTCTTTTCATGTTTTCTGTCGGTTAACCGACGTAGTGTAAAATGAAAAAACTACTAACAGTAATTGGCCTGGGTGCTCTGCTGATGCAATGCACCCGCCAACCGGCTCAAAGCCCTCGCGATACGTCGTCGAAGGATGCAAATGGGACTGGTGCTCAATCCGCTGCTAATCGCCCGCGCCGGACGGAGATTTTGTTTCTTGGCGATAATGGCCACCACAAGCCCATTGAGCGGGTGCCGCAACTGATGGCCGCGCTCGGTAGCAAGGGCATCAACATTACGTATACCGACAAGCTAGAAGACCTCAACCCCGAAACCCTCAATAAGTATGACGGGCTGCTGATATTTGCCAACTGGGACAGCATTCCCAAGCAGCAGGAGAAGGCCCTACTGGATTACGTATCGTCGGGCAGGGGCCTGATTCCCGTGCACTGTGCATCTTATTGCTTTCGCAACTCATCTGAATACGTAGATAAGGTCGTGGGTGGGCAGTTTTGGCGGCATAAAATGGACACCATTCAGACGCGTTTTACGCAGCTAAACAGTCCCCTAACTGCTGGTCTACCCTCGTTCAAAGCGTATGATGAAACGTATCTGCACACGCATCTGCAGGCTGACAACAACGTGCTGGCCGTTCGCGATATTAAAGCCGATCAGGCATCCGACATGGCAGCGGCCAACCGACCAGGCGTTAAGGAAGAACCGTATACCTGGACGCGGCAGTACGGCAAAGGTCGGGTGTTCTACACGGCTTATGGACACGACGAGCGCACCTGGAGTCAGCCCGGATTTCAGCAATTGCTGGAACGCGGCATTCTGTGGGCAGTGGGCGATAAAGTGAAACAACAGCACGACGCGTTGAATCCGAAGCCGTTTGCTTACCACGAAGCTAAGCTTCCAAATTACGAGAAGCGCCCCGGTGCCCAGATGCAACAGGAACCGCTGTCGCCAGAAGAGTCCATGAAGCACATTCAGGTGCCGGTAGATTTTACACTCGATTTGTTTGCCCATGAGCCAAACGTGATGCACCCTATTGCACTGGCGTGGGACGAACGGGGGCGATTATACGCACTCATTACCAAAGATTATCCGAATGAGCGGAAGCCAGAAGGCGGCTCTGACTATATCGTCATCTGCGAGGATACCAACAACGATGGCAAAGCCGACAAGTTTACCAATTTTGCTGAGGGGCTCAGTATTCCAACGGGTATGGTTTTCGCCAATGGTGGCCTATATGTATCGCAGGCTCCGCACATGCTTTTTTTGCAGGATACCAACGGCGATGATAAAGCGGATAGCAAAAAGATCCTGTTCACCGGATTTGGGACATTCGACACCCACGCTGGACCCAGCAACCTGCACTACGGCTTCGATAACTGGATTTGGGGCAGCGTTGGGTATGCCGGTTTCAAAGGCAAAATAGGGGCCGACAGCCTGAAGTTTAGTCAGGGCTTTTTCCGGTTTAAACCCGATGGCTCGCAGCTTGAACACGTAACCAATACGTCTAACAATACTTGGGGACTGGCATTTTCTGAAACAGGCGATGTGTTTGGCAGTACAGCCAACAACGCACACGGCTGGTATATGGCCATCCCAAACCGCTATTTTCACGGTGGGGCACACCTGCGCGAGAACGGCAGTCGCGGCACTGACACACACAAAGACATGAAACCAATTACCGAGCGTGTTCGGCAGGTGGATGTGTTTGGTGGGTTTACGGCGGCAGCGGGCCATAATTTTTACACTGCCCGCGCTTTCCCCAAAGAATACTGGAACAAAATTGCGTTTGTAGCCGAACCAACGGGCCATATTCTTCACCAGAACCTAATGCGTAAAAATGGCACCGACTACGAAGATAACGAAACGATAGGGACGGGATTCAACCTGATGGCCGGGGCCGATGAGTGGTTTGCGCCGGTGTTTGCCGAGGTAGGGCCAGACGGGGCCGTTTGGGTGGTGGACTGGTACAGTTTCATCATTCAGCACAATCCAACGCCAAAAGGAGCGACCAACGGATCGGGTAATGCTTACGAAACGCCCCTACGCGATTTTACGCATGGTCGTATCTACCGCGTCGGGTATAGCAAGGCCCCTGCCTATTCGCCCCTGTCGCTTAGCAAATCCCGTCCGGCCGAGCTGGTAGCTGCCCTTAAGAACGATAATATGTTCTGGCGGATGACCGCCCAGCGGCTGTTGGTCGAGCGGGGCAACAAGGACGTAGTGCCGGAGTTGTTGCAGATAGTAGCAAACCCAGCGCCGGATAAATTGGGGATCAACCCCGCGTCGATTCATGCGCTGCGTGTGCTTGAGGGACTGAATTCTCTGGGTGATCCCGGGGTATTTCCCGTCCTGCAACTAGCCCTGCGTCATCCCGATGCGCACGTCCGTAAGACGGTTGCACAGGTATTGCCGCGCAATCAGCAATCGTCCAGTGCGCTGCTTCAGGCTGACTTGCTGGCCGATAAAGAACCCTTGGTTGTCCTAAATACCTTACTCGCTTTATCGGAGATGCCGCAGAGTGCAGCCGCTCAGAAGGCTATTCTGGCCCGGCTCAACAATGCTACGGAACTGGACGACCGCTGGCTGCCCGAAGCGTTTGCCTGTGCATTGGCTGGTCAGGATGGCCAGTTGATGAAAACGTATTTAAAGCAGGTGTCAATGGCCACGCCAGCGGGAACGCAGCCAGCCCACGACATGAACAACCATGCCATGCCCAAGTCGGGTAAGGGAGGGCCAAACGCACCAGAGCCATCAGCTCAATTGCCGAAGCCGGAATCTGGGCATTTGACTGCTGGCAATCACTCGAACGCACCCCAGCCCGATCTGCTTATTGCTGCCATAAGAACTACCCCCGAGTCGCCGGCCGTGCGCGAAGGCACCAAGATCTATGTAGACGTAACGAATGCGGGTGGGGTAGCCATTCCGGCCGGAACTCCTATTCCGTTGTCACTGCGTATTGAAGGACCAAACAACGTATCGGACCGGAACAACTTAGCTCAGTCAAAAATCGATTATGTGAGCGTGGCACACGATACGGGCATCAAACCCGGAGAGACGGTCACAATCAGCAAAGGAAATAACGGTCCCTGGAGTACTGATTTCAACGTTCAATTCGAGCGGGCCGGTCAGTATACTATCACCGCTATGCTGGACCGGGACAATAAGATTGTGGAAGAGAACGAGCAGAATAATAACAAGACGCACCTGCTGACGTACCGGCCACCTGCAACCATGAGTGCCTACGTACTCGAACGCGCCATGCGCAGCTACGCATCCGTGGCACCAGTTGACTCTATCGTGGCGTTGCTTCGGCAGACGAAATCTATGGATGCTACCCGGAGCGCAGCCATTGTAAAAGGCATATCGGAAGGCTGGAACATGAAGCAGAAGGCCACCATTCGCGACGCTGATAAATCATTTTTAGCCAGCTTAAGCGGCAGCGTATCGCCCGACAACCGTGATCGGCTGAACCGACTTTATGAGGCCTGGGGCCTGGTAAAAAATGAGACTGCCAACGCCGGATCGCAGGGGTCTAATGTAGAGGTGGTGCGAATGAAAACGGTTCGCGAAGAGATGCGGTTTGACAAAAAGGAATTCACCGTTACGGCAGGCAAACAGGTTGAAATTGTTTTAGAAAACCCTGACGCCATGCAGCATAACCTGGTGATAGGTAAGCCTAAAAGCATGGATATCATCGGAACTGCTGCCGATAAAATGATTACTGCCAAAGACGGGGCCGAGAAAAACTATGTGCCAAGCCTCCCGCAGGTGATTGCCGCCACGCCCCTGGTAAATCCTGACCAGACGTACCGGCTTACGTTTACGGCTCCGGCTGTACCGGGAGATTATCCGTTTGTGTGTACTTTCCCTGGTCACTGGCGTATTATGAACGGCATAATGAAAGTAACGAAGGCCAACTCCATAGTGGTCGCGAAGTAGTAGCGCATCTCAAACAGCAAGGGGCGTGTAATTGCTAAAAGCAGATTTTAGCAATTACACGCCCGTTGCTGTTTGAGGTAATTGTTTGTTTATTGAGTTGTAACGAGCATTACGCTATACTACCAAAGGGTATGAATTGATTCCTGAATGTAGTGGTAACAGCACAGTAGAGGGAACATGAATCAGGAAATGTCTCATTAAACGTAACAAACTCAACGAGCGGCAACAAAAAAGCCCGCTTTGAGCGGGCAGAAGTATGCGGGTATATTTCCTCAGCAGTTCAGGTGTTGGTTGGCGACGTATCAGTCGATCCAGCTCCCTGATCGGCCATTGCAGTTGTGCGGGGTCGGCGTGCCGTTGCGGGTGCTGTCGGCGCGGTTGTTTTAGAGCGAGGTGGGGTGGGTAGAGTCGCTGGTTTACCAGACTGCTCGGTAGCCGCCGGCTCAGGCGTATCACTTGCTCTTAAAGCTAAAGCGCGTCTTGCATTTTTCTCTGCTTTGGCTGCGTTCTTCGCTGCTTTAGCAGCCTCTTTCTGGGCTTTCTTCTCTGTTTTACTAACTGTTTTTACCGACTTTTTACCCTCTTTTGGCTTCTTGTCCATTAGCTTAACCAGCTTTTTTGCCAGCTTCTCAGCCGACCTCTCAATGGACTTCTTCATCTTTTTGGTAGCCTCACCAGCTTCACCCACTTTGATCTCAATCGAACTGACGATGTCGGCCGCCAGTGATTTCTGCTTTGCTTTTTTGTTCTTATGTGCCATTGGAAATTAGAGGTCAAAAAACTAAAAATAAATAGGATTCGTTATGGATACTTGCTAGTTCGTCAGTTGGTTCTGATCATTGCTTTTGCAGAAAATCCCAGCATATAATTCCTGTTGTAACGGCAACATTAAGTGAGTGCTTAGTGCCAAACTGAGGAATTTCAAGCACCAGATCAGCCAGTTGAACAACCTCATCCCGTACGCCCACTACTTCATTACCCAACACAAACGCATACCGTTTGTTTGGTTCAGGCTGAAAATCGCTTAACAGTGTGCTTCCTTCAGCTTGTTCAATGGCCGCAATAATCCAGCCTTCGGCCTGAAGTTTCCTTGTTAGGGGAACCACATCCATAACATGTTCCCACTCAACGGATTCGGTAGCGCCAAGGGCCGTTTTGGTGATGTCGCGGTGGGGCGGTGTACCAGTAATTCCGCAGAGGTACACTATCGATGCCCTGAATGCGTCGGCTGTTCGGAATACCGAACCAACGTTATTAAGGCTACGGATGTCATCCAGAATCAGGCAGTATGGAAACTTCTGAGTTTCTTTATAATCGTTGACTGACAACCGGTTGAGCTGATCGAGAGTGAGTTTACGCGGTGGCATTGAACCAACAGATGGTTGAAAAGGCAAAAGTAGGCCATGTCCCCTAAACATCCGTTTGATATTGTCCGGAATTCCTCTGCTCCTAAATCATTGCTTAAACCGGGTAGCCCGTATTATTGCTGAGAACGTTCAGGTCGAGACAAGTACCATTTAGAACCCGGCAACCGGCGTGGCTGTTGTACGACTTTTGCGCTGCCAGGGTACTCTTAGTGAGGGAAGCGTCCGGGTAGAAGAAATTCAGGAAATAGGCAGGTAATCAAACCACCAAAAACAAACGCCGGACTCATCGTGGAGCCGGCGTGTTCGATTACACTTCATCAACAAACTAAAATCATGTTGTACCCTGGATTTTGGGTACGTTACAAAGCTGTAGGAGGGGGACTCGAACCGCCCACGGTGCAGTTAGCCTTAGCACAACTCTGGTGGTCAACCCCAGTCGTCCCTTGCGGAACGGCATTATGCTGCGTTTATCCTTTATCACCACCCCCGAGACAGGAGGGCACGTCTGCCAATTTCGACATCCTACAGTGTGAGAACAGAATCAAGAAGACCGGCATGTGACCCCACTTGATCAACTTGATACGACAAAGATATAAGCGTTTGGCCGAACATTGCAAATTTCATACTAAAATTGTTTAAAATTTACGAGACTTATAAATAATATCTACTTTTGTTAACACTCATCAAAATTTATTAGAAAATGGTAGAGAAAAATTTAGAAATTGATAATACCGATCTGAAGATACTTAGTCTGTTGATGGAGGATGCCACTATGGCTTACACCGAAATTGGGAAACGAATATTCGTTTCGGGTGGTACGGTCCATGTCCGGATGAACAAACTTAAGCAGATGGGTATTGTGCGGGGTTCTCAACTGGTAATCGACCACGCAAAACTCGGTTGGGATATCAGCGCCTTTCTGGGCATTTATCTCGATAAAAGCTCACTGTACGAAGAAGTTTCCCGACAACTAGAGCGCATTCCAGAGGTGGTGAACGTTCATTACACCACCGGTATCTACAGCATCTTTGCTAAAATTGTTTGTCGCGATACGCAGCACCTTCGCGAAGTGCTCCACGACAAAATTCAGAAAGTAAGCGGCATTCAGCGTACCGAGACCTTTATTTCTCTGGAAGAAAGCGTAAACCGAACTATTCCATTTGGGTTGTAAACGGGAAGGTCAACGTTGGCAACAGGCCGGCCTACAAGCGCGCCCGCTCACATTACCCGTGTTAGCCAACACTACGAACAAGCTCACCGGCCACGAACTTGAACCCCTAAACCAAACGTTATCCATTCCAATAAACACCAATTCATGCATCCAGTCATTCATGCAACCACCGTTGTCGGCATTCGTCATAACGGTCACGTGTCACTCGGCGCCGATGGTCAGGCTACGATGGGCAATACCGTCGCTAAAAGTAACGTTCGTAAAGTCCGGGTCCTGATGGGCGGCAAAGTCCTGGCGGGCTTCGCCGGTTCCACTGCGGACGCGTTCACGCTCATCGAACGATTTGAAGAAAAACTTAATGCATACGGCGGTAACCTCAAGCGGGCTGCCATTGAACTGGCTAAAGACTGGCGCACCGACCGCTACCTGCGCAAACTGGAAGCCATGCTGATTGTAGCTACTAAAGAAGATTTGTTGCTCGTATCAGGCACAGGAGACGTAATTGAACCTGACTTCGATGTAGCTGCCATTGGGTCGGGGGGTATGTTTGCACAATCGGCAGCGGTAGCCCTTAAGAAACACGCGCCAGATCTCTCAGCAGAAGAAATGGTTCGTGAGAGTTTACACATTGCCGCTGACGTGTGCATTTACACGAACCATAACGTAATGGTAGAAACCTTATAAGAAACGCTATGTAACCAATGGGTTAGTGCTGCCCGGCCGTAGATTTCAGACAAATACGCTTTTTAATTACCTTTGCCGGGGACCATAGTTTTCCGACAGGCAGACCAGTATGTACCTAATCGATCAGCTTATTGCGAGAACGACAAATCGACGCATTGCGCTGGGTTTTATGGTGGCATTTGTGTTAATTGTGTCGGGGTTTGTTCTGTCTTTTTACAGTTATTACCGGTACGGCAAAGATGCGGAGTGGGTCGGGCATACATACGAGGTTATAAATGCCCTGGAGAGGACTTTGTCGCTGGTTAAAGACGTAGAAACGGGCGTTCGGGGATTCGTTATCACCAACGATTCCACTTTTCTGGAACCTTACAGGAAGGCGCTGCTGCTGCTCCCTATTCAGTTAGACACTGTACGAAAACTCATTGCCGACAATCCGGCTCAGGTTCGGCAAAGCGCGATACTTGAACAGCTCGTCGAAGAAAAAGTAGCTATTACCAAACTTCGTGGGCAGACGAAGATGGCTGACCTGCGACGCGGCCTGACGTACAGTTCCGAAGGCCAGTTGGTAATGAATCAACTCCGCCGGCACATAGCGATGATGGTCGACACAGAAAAGTCCCTGATGGAGGTCCGTAGCCGGCAGGCCAAACGCTCGTTTCGAAGCACGCTCATCATCATTTTTGCGTTGTCCCTGCTTACGCTGGTGGTGCTGGTTATTTCTTATCGGCAACTGGAGCGGGAGCTGACCCGTCGGCAGGCAACGGAAGATCAGCTTCGGGGCTTCGAGGGCCGGCTGAAGGAACAGATCCGGCAACTGGAAGCTTCCAATCAGGAACTGGAGCGGTTTGCATTCGTGGCCAGTCATGATTTGCAGGAGCCACTACGTAAAATACAGTCGTTCGCTACGCTGGTTATTGATCGCTACGGCAATTTATTCAACCCGGAGAGCCAGGTGTTCATGGATAAGATTATTCACTCGGCCGAGCGCATGTCAAAACTCATTAAAGACCTGCTGAACTTCTCGCGCCTGTCCAGCAATCGGGAAGATTTCAAACCGGTGCGGCTGGCTGATGTGGTGCAGCGTATTATCGACGATCAGGAGCTGCGTATTGAGGGGTTAAACGTTCGGGTTGAGGTAGAGCCTTTACCAGTCATTCAGGGCGTAGCGAGTCAGCTGGAGCATCTGTTTGCGAATCTGATTTCCAATGCCCTGAAATTTTTGCGGCCAGGTGTGCAGCCGTTATTGCGCATTCAGTCTAATTCCATCGATGGCAGTAGGTATAAAGAGCTAATAGCCAGCCGTCGGTATTATGAGATCACGGTAGAGGACAATGGCATCGGATTCGATGAAAAATACCTGGACCACATTTTTAAAGTGTTTCAACGGCTGCATGGCAAAGGTGA
>DATHAW010000126.1:0-2037 GCA_035296465.1 Spirosoma sp. | reverse complement strand
TTGCCGCACCCGCTGTCGCGCGCAAACGTAGTGTCCGGTTTGCTTACATTGGCGATACGCATATCCAGGCCGAAACCAAACCCATGGAGCACGTTGCCCGGTGCTTCTATCATCTGCAAAATCAGGCCGATAAACCCACGTTCATTCTAAATGGGGGCGACACCATCATGGATGCACTGGCGCAGGACCGCAGTATGGTGCAGAAACAGTGGGACGCCTGGCATACTGTGGCGAAGGCCGACAATTCGCTGCCCATTGAGTATTGCATTGGTAACCATGATGTATGGGGATACGAGCAGGCGAAAAGCGACCCTCAATACGGCAAAAAGTGGGCACTGGAGCAGATGAAAATCAGCGAACGCTACCGATCATTTGACCGAAATGGCTGGCATTTTATCGTGCTCGACAGCGTTCAGCCTACCCCAGAAGGCAAATGGTATACCGCCCATATCGATCCTGAGCAACTCGCCTGGCTGAAAGCCGATCTGGCTAAAACAAATCCAAAAACGCCGATCCTGCTCATGTCGCACATCCCAATTGTATCGGCGACTGTGTTTTACGATAAGTCGAACGTAAAGAACGGTAACTGGCAGATACCCGGAGGCTGGAATCATACGGATGCGGCCGAGCTAATCGAATTATTCTACCAGTATCCCAACGTGAAAACGGCTCTGAGCGGCCATATGCACCTGCTGGATCGGGTTGATTATAATGGAGTGGCCTATCTCTGCAATGGGTCCGTAAGCGGTAACTGGTGGAAGAACGATACGTATCATCAAACAAAAGCCGGTTATGCGCTGATGGATTTGTATGATGACGGAACGGTAGAACGGACCTATTTACACTACACATAGTACCGGAAGTTCCGTATTACGTACGTTAACCAGGTTTAACACCCGGACATGATGTCCAGCACGAATGGATCGCATCGCAATTCTTTTTGCCCACAATGGCCATGATGCTTACTTCGGTGAGCCGGTAACTCAACTCGAACACGCGCTACAGTCGGCGCAACTGGCCGAGCGGGCCGGAGCCGACCGGGAAACCGTTGTTGCCGCATTTCTGCACGATATTGGGCATTTGTTACCGCCCGAAGCCAGTAAAGGATACATGGACGGCTACGGCACCGTCGACCATGAGAAGTTGGGTGCGGATTATCTGCGTCAGTTGGGCTTCTCGGAGAAGATTGCGCAGTTGATCGAAAATCACGTTAATGCCAAACGATACCTGGTAGCAAAACAGCCTGAATATTTGGCTAACCTCTCGAAAGCAAGTCTGAAAACGCTCGAATTTCAGGGTGGTCCCATGAGCAGTGACGAAGCCACCGCTCTTGAAGCACATCCTTACTTTAATGAGATTCTATTCATGCGTCGGTGGGACGAGCAGGCTAAAATTCCCGGTTTGCCAACGCCCGATATGACTCATTATCTATCGCTTATTGATGAGCGTTAACCAGAAAGCAGGCCTCACCCGTTGTCTTCATGAAACACGTTCTCCTCGGCACCCTTCTCCTGTTTTCCCTGACTGCCTTTTCGCAAAAGACATACGTAACGCTGCAGGTACCCGGCCGGGCGGAATTTTGCCGAATCGACACTGCCGGAAAGTCGGTGCTGCCGAGCGGGCGCTACGTAACTCCCGCTGGTAGAACGATTCGCATTGCCAATGACCCGTTTGGTTTGGCGCTTTCGCCCGATGGACAACGGGCCGTTACGCTCCACGACGGCTTGCTGACCGTGCTCGACCTGCGTACTATGCAGGCAACCCGCGTACCTGATTATGCCGGAAAAATCCCCGCCGTTCTGAAAGAAGGCTCTTTTCTGGGCGTTGCCATGGCCACCGATAACCAGACGGCTTACCTCAGTAATGGAGACAAAGGCCGGGTGCTGATCTTCGACACGGCGCAACTTCACATACTGGACAGCATCAGTCTCGACGGCAACGGTTACACGGATAGCTTCACCTCTGATCTGCTTCTGAACGGGAACGAACTGTTAGTGCTTGACCGGGCCAATTTCCGGCTTATGCGCATCGACCTGG
>DATHAW010000125.1:0-2931 GCA_035296465.1 Spirosoma sp. | reverse complement strand
TAGGCCAGCAGGTCCCGAATTAAGGTCGACATCCGGTCTGCACCCGCCTGCATCCGCCTGCATCCGCTTCAGGTGATAGACTCCATCCCCAACTGGTGGCTATACTGGCTTTGTAATAAATTGCAGAAGGCATGAATTTTGCGCAGGGGCTCCTGCAAATCATGACTGGCGATGTAGGCAAACTGCTGGAGGTTCTCATTCGAGCGTTGTAAGTCACGAACCGAGGCCTGCAATTGCTCGGTTCGCTGCTGAACCAACAGATCCAGTTCTGCCGACAGCGTTTTATAACGGGCTTCGCTTTCGGCTACTTGTCGACGATCCAACACCTGCGGGGTTACGTCAACGGCGGTTTCCAGAATCGCATAGACCGCACCGGTTGATTTACGGAGGGGTTTAAGACTGAAATCAAAATAGTAGGTACCCCCTACCCCGTTAATGGTTAAGTGGGCGGGGGCGCCCAGGGCAGAAAGGATTCCCCGCTGCGGAAGACTTGCTCCAAAAGGGCAATAGCGGTCTGGTCAGCTTCCGAGTAGCTCAACACCGACCGCACGGATTGGCCCACGATAGATGGCCCACGGCCAAAGAAGCGGAACATCCCTTCATTGGCTACGTCAATCACCAGTTCTTCGCCCACAAACAGGCAGGTGGCCACCGACGATTCCTCCACTAAGGAGCGAAAAAGCCGTTCGCTTTCCTCAATTTCCGCCGCGACAAGACCTGCTGGGTCACATCGGTGGCCGCGACCAAGACACCGGATATCCCCTTGTCAGCCTCACGTCAGGACTGATAGGTCAGATCCACGTAGATTGTTTGGAGTCGACCCTGACGAACCACATCGACGGCCACCTCGGTGGCAATATAAGGTTGGCCCGTGTCAATGACTGCTTGGAGCCACTGGTCGAACCACTGCCCGGCCAATTCGGGCAAAGCTTCCAGCAGTGGCTTATCCACAATCTCCTCGGGTGCCCGCCAGACCAGATGACCAGCCCGACCAGATGACCATAGAAGGGGTTGGCCATCCGGAACGTGAGGTTCTCGGTACTGATGATGGCAATGGCCGACGGGTAATTCTTCAAAGGAAGCCAGTACCTGCCGCTGCGTTTGGTCCACTTTTTGACGCCCCAGTACTGCCTTGGTGGTTTCGGTACAGGTTACAAATACCCCCGCGATGGCTCCTGTGTCGCCGTAGACCGGGCTAAAGCTGAACGTCCAGTACACCTCCTCAAGTCTTCCATTGCGATCGATAGGAATCAACTGGTCCTCCCGCCAGATTGCTTCCCCTTCCCTCAGCACCTGGTCGATCAGGGGTTTGATGGTGGGCTAGGTTTCGGGCCATACCGACTAGGCCCGCTGGCTCAGCGCCGTGGGATGTTTGCCCCCATTACCCAGACTCGGTCGAAAGGCATCGTTATAGAAACAAAGCAGTACATCCCCCAGCATAAAAACATGGGAAACCGGGAGTGCAGGATGATGCCCAGTGTCGTATGCAGGCTTATAGGCCACTGAGACAGGGGTCCCACCGCTGTTTTAGACCAGTCAAAGTTTCGGACCATCTCACCCATCTCGCCCCCCTTGCAGAAATGGATATAGCATCGAATCGGCTTCAGAAGGAATCATAATAGATCAAACGATACCTCAAAAAAGAAGCAATAATTGGCTCAGTGATAACGCAGACTCCTCCATAACTTGACCAAGACTGGCTTTTTGCGTATGCCTTTCCTTATTACTTAAACCGATGGTGTGCGTTTATATTAAACTCCATGCACGATTGTCTTAGCGATCAAGTCATGGAGTCCTTGTTTACGGCGATAGGGTCCTCCTCATTCCTTTTACAAGAGATGAGGAGGAGGATCAGGAAGGCTGAGCAAATAAGCGTTTTCATCCTGGTTGTGTTTGGGTCAAAAAGCAATATTCTTAGCTAGCCAGGTAGAGTACCTATTACGGTCAAAAGCTGGTCAGGCCGTTTTACAAACAAATATTGGCGTGAACCAGAGTCTTTGCAAAGATCAGCCCTCTTCTACCGGCTATCGCTGCCGCCTGGCTAGCCGAATAACCTGAGTAACCTGGAAGTGGCAACCCTGGGAGGTGCGGTAACCGCTACGGTTTAACTCTCGTGCAACTATACAGTGTTTTCATTGTCTTTACGGCGTAGAAAGTACTTCTGGTCTGTCCTCTACCCGGTTAAACCATCAATTTGACATGATAAAAAATTTACTTTTTAGGCTGGGACAGCTGAGTATTTATCTGTTGCTCTCACCGGCTGTGTGGGCCCAAACTACCGGCACAGGCACCATTTCCGGACTACTGGTTGACTCCCTGACCAGCAAGCCCATTGACTACGCTACGGTAGCGCTGCAGGCGAAAGGAGAAACCAGGCCGGTGGCTGGTACACTTACCAATGGACAGGGTCGCTACACGTTTTCCGGTGTGAGGTGGGGGGATTATGAAGTGGTGGTTAGTTTTCTTGGTTACAAGTCCAAGACCATCCGTGGAATATCCATTTCCGAACAGAAGCCGAACGCAGCGGTGGGTATAGTTCAATTATCCCTGGCGGCTACCCAGTTGAAAGAAGTCGATGTGCAGGCCATGAGGCCCACCATCACCCAGGAGGCTGACCGGATGGTGGTCAGCCTGGAAGGAACGGCCCTAGCGGCTGGCAATACCGCTTTTACGGTACTGGCCCGACTGCCGGGGGTATTCGTTGATGCCGAGGGAAATATCCAACTCAACGGCCGCAGCGGTGTTACGGTTATGCTGAACGGTAAGCTGACCTACCTTTCTGCCCGGGACCTGCGGGCGATGCTGGAGAGCATGTCGGCAGAGAATATTAAAAACATCGAGATTATCACCAACCCTTCGGCAAAGTATGACGCTGAAGGCACTGCCGGAATTCTCAACCTCAACCTCAAAAAAAACACCCGACAGGGTATG
>DATHAW010000124.1:0-2741 GCA_035296465.1 Spirosoma sp. | reverse complement strand
GGTGGCACTCGGGCAGGTTGGCAGTTTCCGCTGCCATGTAGTTCATCTGCAGGTTGATGTTGGTATGGTAATCGGAGTTCCAGGGGGCATTTGATTTTTGATTCCAGATGCCCTGCAAGTTGGCCGGCAAATCCCCGGGGCGGGAGCAGGCAATGAGTAAGTACCGGCCGTATTGAAAGAGCAACTCGGACAGGTACGCATCCTCGCGCCCTTTTTTGACTGCCGCCAGTCGCTCGTCGGTGGGCAGGGCATTTACATTTGCCTTGCTTTCGCCCGACAAATTCAGGGTTACGCGTTTGAACAAGGGCTGGTAGTCGGCCAGATGCGCCCGAAGCAAGTCGTTGTAGGAGCGGCCGGAAACGCCGGCCAGAGTTTTCTCACAAACGGCAGCCGGATCTTTACCGCCGTAACTGGAGCCGGCTGAGATGAACAGCAGCAGTTCATCCGCTCCCGTCACGGTGAGGCTACCATCTTGGTTTACGGTTACTTTGCCTCCTTTGGCCCGGGCTTTCATCTGCGACTCGAAACGGATGCCCGCTTCCTGTCCCGTCTTTTCATCCGGGCTGTGGATTTGTCCGCGCAGGATGATTCCCGATGCACCCGGCATGGCTCGCGCGTCCTGTTGCCTGGTAAAGGTGATGCGCTGATCGATGCCGCCCGGCTGGTTGCAACTAAGCCTGACCACAATGAGCGCGTGGGGATGCGAGGCGAACACCTCCCGCTTGTACTGTTTGCCGTGGTATCGGAACCGCGTGGTGGCGATGGCCGAGTCCAGGCTCAGCGAGCGCTCGTAGTGCGTATAGCCCGTATCGGAAGGCAAGGTGGGAAATTCCAGGAACAGATCTCCCAAAGGCTGGTACGATTTGATCTGAAGGGGAATGCCCAGCATCGTGGCCGCGGCCAACTTTTCAGCGTCATCGTTTTTCCCTTCGAAGAGCAGCCGTTGTACCTCCGCCAGATTCTTGCGGGATGCGGGGTTGTCGGTATTGCGAGGGTATCCGTCCCAGATGCTTTCCTCGTTCAATTGCAGACGTTCGCGCCGTACGCCCCCGAAGACCATCGCGCCCATGCGGCCATTGCCGATGGGAGAAGCCTCCACCCAGCCCCGCGGCTCGAACTGAAACGAGTTCTTGAATTCCGGCGTATCGTACGAAAACGTCACCGGTTGGTATGCGGGCCGGCGATACCAGAACCGCATGGGTTGTTGCTGACCCAGCACGGTCAGATTACAAAAGACCAGGAGAAAGAGTAGCTTTTTCAAAAGAATGTGGTCAGCGCGTTGTCGATAAGAGGCGAAGCCCCGTGGTTAATTACGGTCAAATTTAGAAGAAAAGTCGGAACATTTTGCCAGGGCTCGAGTTTGTTGTGGCGCCCGCACTGACTGGTGTGGGAGGAAAGCCAACCTTCTCTCAAGACTGCCCTGACGATGAAACATCGGTTTTGAAAATGTCCAGTAATCAGACAATGATTCCTTCATCAAGCTCACCTACTGTCCTTGACTCCAATAATAAGTCGGTTTGATTGGATTTCAGGTTACTCGTTGGGATTCAACCGGCGTTCTGAACTATCGTATTTGATTCGCACTGACTTCTAGAATCATTTGTCCGGTGCCTTTTTGATAAATTCCTTTCGCAGCTTGCGCAGGGCAGCATCGTAACCCTTCCGGTCTATAAAAGCGGCTGGATTATAGGGCTGTCCCGGTTTGTGTTTGTCGTGGAGCCCGAACTGACTGGCATGGGAGGAAAGCCAGATATCGAACGACAGCTTTTTCATGGCCTGCAAGGTGTAGGCGTAATCTTTGGCAATGTCCGGGTAAGCCGGTATCTCCCGGAAGTCCTTTTCCGTGACAATGGTAGGCATATTGGCGATCAGCACCCGGTAAGACCGGCCCTCGTCTTTTACGTCAAACAGGAAGCTGCACGATCCTTTCGTATGGCCGGGATGGTGCAGCATGACCAGGCGGGTATTCCCCAGCGCAATGGTGTCACCATCCCGCAGCAAACGGTCTGCGCTCAACGGCTCAAAAGCACTGACCGGACCGCCCAGGGCGTAATCCGACCGGCCTCCGTCCCGGAGTACATCCGCCTCTTTTTCATTCACCACCATGGCGGCTCCCGTTAATTTTTTGATGGCGGCCATGGCGCCCAGGTGGTCGTAGTGCGCCTGCGTGGTGGATAATATTTTGGTTTCCGAAAGTTGGAAGCCCAACGCCTCGATGTTGGCTTTGATCAGGGGGAGTGAAGAGGCCAGTCCCGTGTTGATGAGGATATTTCCTTGGGGAGTGGTCACCAGGTAACAGGCCAAGTCATCCGTGCCGACGTAATACAGGTTACCCACGATTCGAAAAGGGGGGTAAGGCTTCGACCATTCAGCCGGGGTATGGGCCGGCTCCACCACCGGTTGAGCAAGTGCCTCACCACAGGTAATGAGCAAACTGAATAATAGGGAGGTGATTTTTACAATCATGGGTCAATGTCGTTTAGTTAAGGCTTAAAGAGGTTTGTAGTTGCTATGCTATTGTTTGTTACCGCGCCAAACTCTCCAAGGGTTTAAAACCCTTGGAGAGTTGAAAATCCGCCTTCCTCACTTTTACGGCCATCTTTTCAACGACTCATTTAAGCTCATCAGCGATAGGCTCGGTTAAGGTTGCCCATAAGCTTAACTAAACGACATTGCATCATGGGTATACAATTAAATCATTATTCAACTGAATATGGCCCCACGATGGCGGAGCGGCCCGG
>DATHAW010000123.1:0-5845 GCA_035296465.1 Spirosoma sp. | reverse complement strand
GAACAAGGCTTTTTGGTTAGTAAGAGGAGTGGCTACCGGACGCATAAGCTGGATAAGGATAAGCGGGCAAGATACTGAAATGGGCTAAAAAAACAGGAAAGGCAAGCCCCTATAAGTCTGGCATAGATATTGTTATCTAATAAGTAGAATTTGTAAACATCCATAGCGGACTGCATCCACGGTTAGCTTATAGGAATAGGGCATACCCTGTTTTTTTATAATGCACGGTCATAAAATAACTGCCTTAAGCAGATTCTAAGGCAACACTTTTTACCAAGTTTTGGGTTAGTTAGAGAAGTTGTTCCCCACTGCCAATTTTGGTGGTGGGGACTTTTTTTGTACTGAAACGTCCTAAGTGCCTCATCGCCATAGATTGATTTTGAAGGGTGAAGCATTAAATTTGATTAATAAGGCCTATGAAAAGCTATGCCAATAAAAATGTACATGATTAATGAATAATAGCACAAAAGCCAAATCAGATCAGGTGCCGACTTTGACGCCCGATACCCTGGGCGGGCTTGTGTTTAAGAGCGCGGGTTGGCAGTCTATGCAAGGGCCGTACTATAACACGTTTCATATCAATCGGCTCGAAGATGTGCGTCAGGTGATGACATTCCCCATGCCTCCACATCGCAAAACCGTCATAGATTTCATTTTCATTACCCACGGAAGTATGATTCGTCAGAAGGGGTTGACTCGTTATGAGGTTCCGGCCAACTCGTTTTTTTTTATACCCGCCCACCAGATTAGCTTCGACGATTGTATGAGCGATGATATCCGGGGCTTCTATTGCCACTTTGATACCAATCTGCTCACCAAACGCTGGCAAAAACAAGATCTCGAACATGAATTTCCTTTCCTTCAATTTCTGGGCAATCCTTTAGTTATCATTGACAATGAAATGCTTACGCAGATATTGCCCGCAGTTAACAGGCTTTTTGCCGAATACAAGAAAAAACGGGCTGATTCCGCCGATCTATTCAGAATTTATCTGCTCGCGCTATTTACTGAGTTAAAACGAGCCAACCTGGCTGGCGAAAGTCTGGCCACCGACCGGAACGATAACGCGGCCATACGCTACACGCAGCTCTACAAGAATGCGCTGAGCCAGTTTATCTATGAGAAACAACAGGTGGCCGAATACGCCGATTTGCTCCATATATCGCCGAATCATTTGAATAAATGCGTCAAAATAGCTACCGGACAAACGGCGCGTGATCTATTGGACGAGATGATTCTGCTGGAGGCTAAAGTGCTGCTGGCCCAGACTGATCTGAGCGTTAGTGAAATTGCTTATCAAATTGGAAAGCAAGATCCCAGCAATTTTGGGCGCTTTTTCAGAACCAAAATGGGTATAACCCCGAAAGAGTATCGGCAAGTAGATTGATTCTGACTATGCATTGCCTGATTCGGATAAAAAATTGCACTTCTAAGGGAGATACTTTTGCTTCGTATTAAACCCCGACCGAATGCAACGCCATCATCCCATTCGACTGGCCCTACTTCGTAAACTCCGGCTAACTGGCTGCCATCGTTGTCGGGTATTTTTCCGCAGACCTTACCGAACGTGGATTACTGGAATCCTGCTGGGATTGGTGGGCATTCTACCCCTGAACGCCCAGACGACTAATCCGTTTCAGAACCCGAATCTGGCCCCTGACAAGCGAATCGACAACCTCGTATCGTTGCTTACCCTGGACGAAAAAATTGGGCTAATCACTGACTTTGCCGTACCCCGCCTGGGGATAAATTCTCCGGGCAATGCCGAAGCCATCCATCAAGTGAAGCTCTACGCCCAACCGGGTCAAACGAAAAAGCCCATTCAGACCACGTCCTTCGCGCAGGTATACGGCATGGGCGAAACCTGGAATCCTGACCTGATCAGACGGGCCGGAGCCGTAATGGGCTACGAAGCCCGCTACCTGAGCCAGAACGAAAATTACAAACGGAATACGCTGGTGCTGTGGGGACCAGCCTCCGACCTGGCCCGCGACCCACGCTGGGGCCGCAACGACGAGAGTTTTGGCGAGGACCCCTTCCTGACTGGAACTATGGCGGTGGCGCTCACCAAAGGGATTCAGGGCGACGACCCCCGCTACTGGCAGGCGGCAGCGCTGCTGAAACACGTTTTCGCCAATAGTAACGAAACCACCCGCGCCCGGTCGTCTTCCAACTTCGATGTACGCTTAATGCGCGAGTATTATTCCGTGCCGTTCCGAATGGCGTTTACCGATGGGGGCGCTACATCGTACATGGCGGCTTATAATGCCTGGAATGGCATTCCAATGACAATTCATCCCGTCCTCAAAGAGGTAGTGGCTAATGAATGGGGCGCAAACGGCATTGTTTCCTCAGATGCCGGTGCCATGAGTCATCTGATTACGCAGCATAAATACGTCAAAACTAACCGGGAGGCCTATGCAGCTGCCATCAAATTGGGGATGAATCAGTTTCTGACGTTTGGCGACTCCATCCCCACGATCATAAAAGGGGCTATGGCTGAGCGTAAATTGACGGAGAACGACCTGAATGCAGCCATCCGGGGAAAAATTATGACCCTCCTTAAACTGGGTGCATTAGACCCGGCAGGGCAGGTGCCGTACGCCAAAATTGGGCAATCCGGCGAGCCTGAACCCTGGCACTCAGAAAAGCATAAAGCAGTGGCCCGCCAGATTGCCCGGGAGTCGGTGGTGTTACTCAAAAATGAGCGTGATTTTTTACCACGGACCAAAACGGCGGTCAAGTCGATAGCGGTCATTGGACCACGGGCCGCCCAGGTGTCAACGGATTTCTACGGTGGCCCCATGCCGTATGCAGTTAGTGTGCTGCAGGGCATTAAAGACAAGCTTGGCGCTTCGGTAACGGTAAACTATGCGGCTGATAATGAGGGGCAGGCAGCGGTAAACGCAGCCCGGACAGCAGACCTGGCGATTGTTGTCATCGGCAACGACCCCATGTGTGGCACTACAAACATTGGTGAGGCCTTCAATCGGGATGGCTCTACCAAGCCCTGTCCCGAAAACGGAGATGGCCGCGAGGGACGTGACCGCCAGTCGCTGGATATCCCGACCGAAGACTTAGTCAAAGAAGTATATGCGACCAACCCCAATACCATTGTCGTCCTAGTCTCCAGCTTTCCCTACTCCATAAACTGGACACAGGCGCATGTGCCGGCTGTTCTTCACATGACCCATACGGCTCAGGATCAGGGAACGGCTATAGCCGATGTCATATTTGGCGACTACAATCCGGGTGGTCGATTAACCCAAACCTGGCCTAAATCGCTGGCTCAACTTTTGCCCCTGTCGCAGTATGATATCAGGAAGGGTAGTACGTACCTATACAGCAAAGACGAGCCACTTTATCCATTTGGCTACGGTCTCAGCTACACCAAATTTGACTATTCGGATCTAAAGCTACCTGCGGAGACACTCGCCAAAAACGGCACCATTACGATTCAGGTTGCTGTAAAAAATACGGGTAGTCGGGAGGGCGATGAAGTTGTTCAGCTCTACGTTCAGTATCCTCAATCCAAAGTGGTGCGCCCAATTAAAGAATTGAAAGGTTTTAACCGGGTCTCTCTTAAATCAGGCGAAACAAAAGTCATTTCGGTGCCGCTAAAAGCCCAATCACTGGGTTGGTGGAATGAAAAAGTAAACCGCTGGGAAGTAGAAGAGGGGCCGGTTACGATTCTCATTGGTGGGTCGTCAACGGATATACGGCTGCAGAAAACAATGCTGGTAAAATAGTATAAGTTGTTATTGGCCAGTTACTTAAACCTTTTACAATGAAATACAAGTTTCTTTCTCTGTTTTGCTTCAGTTTATCGGCATCTGTTTTTTGTCAGCCGGCACCTGATCGGCTCAAAGCTGGCTTTGCAAGCACCCCGCAGTCGGCCAAACCCCGCGTGTGGTGGCACTGGATGAATGGCAACATTACCAAAGAAGGCATCACCAAAGACCCTGAATGGATGAAGCGGGTGGGCATTGGCGGCTTTCAGAACTTCGATGCCAGCTTGTTTACGCCCAACGTAACGCCCAAAAAACTGGTGTTCATGACACCCGAATGGAAAGATGCGTTCCGGCATACGACCGAGTTGGCCCAGAAATTACAACTCGAAATGGCTATTGCCGGGTCGCCGGGCTGGAGTGTAACGGGCGGGCCATGGGTACAGCCACCCGATGCCATGAAAAAATACGTCTGGACCGAAACCCGCGTGATGGGTGGACAAGCCTTCTCAGGAAAACTGCCCCAGCCACCCAACACAACGGGCAAATTCCAGAATGTGCCGGTGGCTCCGGATATGCTCAGTCAGCCGACGGCTGATGAGCCGGTCTACTACGCCGATGCTGCGGTAATTGCTTATCGCCTGCCGGCTGCCGAGAAGCCCGTTGCGTCGCTGAATCCAAAAATCACGTCGAGTGGCGGCACGTTCAGCCTGGCCGAGTTGACCGACGGAGATCTAGCCAGTGCCAAAGTGCTGCCGCCGATGGAAGTAGGGCAGGATGGGTGGATTCAATACGAGTTCGACAGCCCACAGACGATCAAAGCGTTTAACCTAGTGGGTGCGGCCCCGGCCGGCGAGTTGGCCGAATTCAGAGGAATGCCCGACAACCGGATGCTGAAAGTAAGCGACGATGGGACGACCTTCCGGGATGTCGTCATCATCCGGGGCAGCACGGTGCCCCAAAGCACGATGGCCATCCCGCCCACGACGGCCCGCTACTTCCGGTTTACATTTAAAACCGAGAAGCCCGAAGGCAATGCGTTTGCCGCCATGACCGGAGGCAGTGCCGAACCGGGTAAGCCGCAGGGCGTACCCATCGCCGAACTGGTGCTGCACAATACCGACCGAGTGGATCTGTTCGAGCAAAAAGCCGGTTTCAGTGCCTGGAAAGAAAGCACTCCCTCGCTGGTGAAGGCCAATGCCGACGCCATTCCGACCGAGGATGTGGTGGACCTGACGTCGAAAATGAGCGCGGACGGTACGCTCAACTGGACAGCTCCCGGCGGCAATTGGGTAGTAATGCGTTTGGGCTATTCAATTACGGGCCGAAAAAACCACCCCGCTTCGCCCGAAGCGACTGGGCTGGAAGTAGATAAGCTCGACAAAGTGGCCGTTAAGAAATACATCGATACGTACCTGGACATGTACCAGGACGCCACAGGCGGTAAACTGGGCGCAAAAGGGCTGGAATACATGGTGCTGGACTCCTACGAAGCGGGCCACATGACCTGGACGAAAACCATGCCCGAGGAGTTTAAAAAACGGCGCGGCTACGACCTTACTCCCTGGCTTCCGGTGCTGACGGGCCGGGTGGTGCGTAGCGCCGACGCAAGCGAGAAGTTTCTGTGGGATTTCCGCAAGACCATCGGCGAACTGATCGTTGAAAACCACTACGAGGTGATTGGCGATGCCCTGCGAGCGCGGGGTATGAAGCGCTACACCGAGTCGCACGAGAACGGGCGGATTTACCTGGCCGATGGCATGGACGTGAAGCGCCGGGCCGATATTCCTATGTCGGCCATGTGGACACCGGGGAGTCTGGCCGGTGGCAACAGCGAAGAAGTCCGCAGCGAGGCCGACATCCGGGAAGCGGCATCGGTGGCGCACATCTACGGGCAGAACCTGGTTGCCGCCGAATCGATGACTTCCATTCAAAATGCCTTTAGCTGGCACCCCGAGAAGCTCAAGCGCACCGCCGACATGGAAATGGCGTCGGGTCTGAACCGCTTTGTTATCCATACGTCCGTTCACCAGCCGCTGGACGACAAAAAGCCCGGCTTTTCGCTCGGACCCTTCGGGCAGTACTTCACCCGGCAGGAAACCTGGGCTGAGCCGGCG
>DATHAW010000122.1:0-14277 GCA_035296465.1 Spirosoma sp. | reverse complement strand
GGGTCGTAGAGTTCGTCGCCTGCGTTCATAAACCACACGTACTGGCCCCGCGCCCGGTGCAACCCTTTGTTCATGGCGTCATAGAGCCCCCGGTCGGGCTCCGAAATCCAGTGGGTAATCCGGCTTTCGTAGTGCCGGATGATGTTGAGCGTACCGTCCGTCGATGCACCGTCGATCACAATGTATTCATAATCCGTCGCCTGCTGCGCCACGATACTCTGAATCGTGCGCTCCAGAAACCGCTCCGCGTTGTAGGTAATGGTAATGATGGAGACGGTAGGGGTCATAAAGAGCTAAAGGGCGTACGAGTGAAAGCGTGCCAGGTTTTGCGTCAGCCGATAGGCTGGCCGCCACCCGTTTACTCATTCACTTAGTAGTGAGCGATACAAGTCAATATGCTGCCGGGCTACGACCTCTTCTGAAAATAACGTTTCGGCTGCCTGGCGGGCATTTCGACGTAGTTCGTCCGGGTTCGGGTGCGTCAGCACAAAGGCCAGTCCATCGGCTAGTTCCTGTGCTGACCCCACAGCCGCGAGGTAGCCGTTTTGTTGGTGGTCAATCATTTCGGGGATGCCACCCGTGCGGAATGCGACGACGGGAGTTCCACAGGCCAGCGACTCGACGATGGTATTGGGCAGGTTGTCTTCCAGCGAAGGGACCACCAGGGCATCGGCGGCCTGGTAAGCCGCTACAATATCGTCGTTTGTTGTCAGCATGCCCAGTTCCCGTATTGGGAAAGGTAGTTCATCGAACAGGTAGGTGCGCCCTTTACCAAATACCAGAATTTCAGGCCTCAGCTCGGGATGCTGCTGGTGCAGCAGGGTCAGCGCTTCGGCAAAATAACGAAAGCCCTTGCGGGTATCTGTTACGTTGGCACTGCCAAACAGCAGCCGGGGCGCGACCTCGTTACCATCAGGACGGGGTGTGAACAAGCGCTGATCGATGGTGTTGTGAATCACCTGATGCGAAAAGGGGCTGAGCAGCGTACTACGTTCGGCCTGTTCGGCCAGCCATTGGCTCGGATGGACAACGTGTAACGGGGCGTTGGCGTAGGTGCGTTGTTTGCGGTCGAACCGGCGGGCCGACAGGTCATTGTCGGCCGGATTCTTTAGGTAGGGACAGCGACGGCAATGGGTCAGGAAGTGGTCACAGCCGCCCGAATAATGGCAGCCCCCCGTAAACGCCCATTGATCGTGTAAGGTCCAGACAACGGGCTTGCCGAGGTCGAACAGGGAGCGCAGCCCGCCTAGTGATAAAAATCCGAAGTTGATCCAGTGCAGGTGCAGCACGTCGGCCTGCTGAATAGCCGGGTGAAAGTCCAGATTGGCCCCAAACACGGCGGGAGAAAACCGAAACCGCACGGACTGGTCACGCTCGAACGGCAAAAAAAAGAGCCGCTCGGCCACAAACCGACCAAATGCCGTTTGCTCCGCCAGAAAATTGTTTGCCAGAAATTCCACATCCTGGGCGGTTTTATGCGGCTCCTGCCGGGCCGATGTGCCAACGAGCCAGGTGGTCTGAACGCCTTGTTTCTGCAATGCCCGATGGAGTCGGCCGGTGGCTACGGCTGCCCCACCGAATTGCTGATACGTGCTCAGGAGGGTAACTCTCATCGAGCAAACAGTTTTTCTATTTTTTTGGTGACCTCCGGCCAAAACCCCAGGCCCAACACCCGCCACCAGATCTGCCGGCGGGAGTAGGTCTCCATTTCCGCGAAAATCGGATCCGGGAACAAACGGATGGCTTTCTGAGTCAAGATCAGCGCAAAGCCGTGCTGTTTGAGCGTTGTCGCAAAAACCCAGCCCAGTAACAGGTTTCGCTGCGTGAGGGTGGCCTTGTCGCTGAAGCGGTTCAGGTAGGTCATCTCGCCCCAAACGGCGCTGTTTTTTAAGGAGAACAAAACGAATTTCTTGACAAGCGGCTGTTTTGTGAAACTGTCCAGTAAGGCGGGTGTAATGCGGGGCGAACCTTTGGGTAGGAGTTCGGCGAGCCAATGGGCGTCCAGTTCTTCCATGAACTGCAAAACCTGGTAAAGTTTGTCTTCGCCATCATAAACAGACACAATACCTGGCTCGAACTCGGCCGCCAGAACCTGTCTTGCCTGTTCATCGCCCAGGTTGCGGAAAAGCCGGAGATCGGTACCCTGCGAGTCGGTTTTAAACCAGTCTACCTGCTTTATATTCAGACTGTCGAGTGTGGCGCGAAGACTGCGGGTTTTCAGTTGAACCACCTGGGTTGGTTCAAATTTGGGCGCAAAGGCATACTCCTGAATCAGATCGGGGCGGGGACGCAGCAGGCTGGAGCAGTGGGGCGATACAGTCAGGTAGAAATTTTCGGTTTCGGTATCCGTTTCGGTAACAATGTGGTTGAAGGTGTATAGCTTCTGAAAATGCCCGGACTCGTTTTCGACAAAGCCAAAATCCCGGTCGTCAGCATCGAACGCAATACAAACGGCATATTTGGCAAATGCCTTCCAGCGGCTATGCAATTGCCCCGACGCACCAATGTCTACCAGCACGGGCGGGTCGGTCTGGAACTCCGGGCGGGAAAGTATTTTGTCGATCATGAAAAACAATTCGTCGTTCGAGGTACGGGGTTTGCAGCACGCTGGGGTTATCACCTATCCTGTGGCCTCGGTTTTCACAGGCCATCTGACAGGGGCCCATACAGACCACCTGGCAACGTGGCTTTTGGGACTTAGTCCATTGAAAAGCATTTACTCACTTTTTACGTACCACTCGTTCGATACGCAAAGATATTCAATTGCAGGTCCATGCGGTCGTTGCCTTTGTAACGGTGGTTAACCAACGGCGCCTGGCGGTGCTGACTGGTGTTAATATAATATCGAAAACCGCTCTCTTCCAGCACTTGTACTACCTGGGCCAGCGTTTGCGGGTGACCTGAATAGGCGTGAAACTCCACGAACATATTCTGGACATGAGCCAGCGCGTCGCGGCAGTCTGTCAGGACGCCCGTTTCAGCGCCTTCAATATCCATCTTGAGCATGTCGATATGCGTTTCGCGTAACAGGTAATCACGCAAGCGCACAGAGGAGACTAACCTTCGGTCTGTCGGTGAGAAGATCGATGCAGAGTCGGCCTGATCACTGCCAAACCAAATGCCTTTATCATCCGTCCAGACGGCTTTTTTGACAACCTCTACGCCCGAGATCTGGTTTTTGCGCAGGTTTTCCTGTAAGGTTTGGCAAATGGTTTCGTCGGCCTCGAAGGCTATAATACGCGCGTTTGGATAGGTTTGCCGAAAATACGCAACACTGGTCCCGATATTGGTGCCGCAGTCGAAAATAACCGGCGTCGGACGGGTCGTGTAGAAACGATAAAACTCATCCACAAAAATCTCCCGGAACTGCCAGATGAACGAAAGCGCGTCTGGCACCTGAAACTGGTATGGCCCAAAGTGTACCTCGACCGGTTGATGACGGGGACGGTTGCCATAGCGCAGGGCAAGCCCCAACAGCCGACGCCCCTGAACCGAACGTAGTAGCCGGGATGTCTCCGTGAATAAAAAGCGAAAAACCCACATAGCGTATGAATGATAGATAGCGAAGCGGAAGGCTTTTTCATCCCTGCCCAGGACTTTTATCCGTTTAGAAGCGCTTCTTTAAACTCACTAACACCTGATTTACGTCTGGTGACAATTTTAACCCCACGACCAGTCCGGCGAATAAGGATGTAATGAATACCGACCGCCAGGCAATATCCAGCATATTCCGCCATTTCGCATCCGTCGCAGCCGGATAAGGAATTTGCACGGAAATCCACCAGACAGCCGCGCCTACTACCACGACCGCCCCATTTCGCCAGGTAAACGGCTGCATCCCAAACGCAAAGCCGACGAAAAGTGTCCGGGCCAGGTTATAGAGCAACGTGGCCAGCGCCCCACCCATAGCCGCTCCATTGATGCCAAAACGTGGAATCAGGTACATGTTGACCGCAATCGTAAAAAATGCAAGCAGGACAAAAAACACGGAATCGTAGACGTAATGCCGCGATGTGTTCAGAATAATCCCATTGACACCCGTGGCCATGTCGATCAGTTTGCCTAAACCCAGCCACAGAATAACTGAGTAACCGGCTTCGTAGCCGGCGGGCAGAAACCGGAAGACGTTCGATAAATTAGCGGCCACGCCCACGAACACCAGACACCCCGCAATGAGTTGGTTCAGGCAGCTTTTCTGGTAAATAGTGACAATATTTTTGAGGTCGTTGCGCTTCCATGACTCCGAAATCAGCGCTCCGGAAACTTTGTATAGGGCGGTAGCCGGAACAGCAATAACCGTAGCAAAATTAGCCGCAATGCTGTACACGCCCGTTGCGGCAAGTCCTAATTCTTTTGTGTTGTTAATCATGACCTTATCAATCGTCAGAATAATTTGCGATGACAAGGCGGTAGTCAGTGTCAGGGCCGCGTAGCGAATCAGGTTTCGGCGCAGGTCGGGATTAAGGGAAAGAAACCGGTACTGGAAAAATAGGGCCCTATCGCGGGCGACCCCCAAAATCATCAGGATTGATTGCAGGAAGAACGCCAGCACCCACAATCCGAGAAACTGCGGAAACGTAACCCAGCCAAGCCAGTACACAACGCCGGCCAGCAGGATCAGCAGGCGTTGCACAAACTGCTGTAGTACGGTACCGGTAACGGGGTCATATAGCAGCCGGGCGTAATTATCGAACACCGTGAAACAGACCGTAAAGAGTGTTAACGGAATCAGAAGGTAATAATAATCGACAAATAACGGCGACTGCCCCTGATTCGTCTGGATAATCCACGGCCGGGCCAGCCATAGTCCCAGCACACACAGACTAAAACCCGCTAAGGTTGTTAAACTGGTCAGCAACAGATACCCGTTGTGCTGGCGTTCGGCATTGCGGAAGTACGGAAAATAGCGGCCCCCGGCTCCGTTCATGCCCAGATTCGAGAGTTGAGCCAGCACCAGCGATAGCGAAATCAGCAAACTCAGCAGACCCACCTGTGCTTTGCTAAGCATATTGGGAAAGAAAATTCCCTGCGTCAGAAAGCCGACCGCTACACCCGCGTAGGTATAAATCGAACTCTGAATCGTCTGCCGTTTAATAATACCCACGTAACTGAAAGAGTGAAAGAGTGAAAGAGTGGTAGTCCGGCATACTGGCTGACGCATTAATCCGCGCTCTTTCGCTCTTTCACTCTTTCGCTCTTAATTAGACTCCAGGCCAGAGCCATTCCGGCATCAATATCCTGGTTAGCTGTCTGGCCAATGATGGTATCGTAGTAGCGAGTGTGCAGGCCGTTGGCCGGGCGTATGCTGCGCACGTTTTCGGGGGTAAAGGTTTCGCCTGCTTTAATGGCCCGCACTACGTAGAGCGAGCGTTTGAATTGAAGACTTCTTTCTTCTTTTGAACTTAGGGAATAGCTGACTTTACCCATTGCCAACTGCGCCCGCTCGGTTTCGACAACCAGGTTTTTTAGCTCGTCGGGTTCCAGCGAAAAAGCGGAATCAACACCACCATCGGCCCGGCTCAGCGTAACGTGCTTTTCCAGCACGACGGCGCCGAGGGCCACGGCCGCCACGGCCGCCCCAATGCCCATCGTGTGATCGGAAAGACCAACCGGTACGTTAAACAAATCGCGCAGGTGTGGAATGGTCCTCAGGTTAGTAGATTCGGGGGTAGCCGGGTACGTACTAGTGCATTTGAGCAGAACCAGGTCGCGGCAACCATTTTGGCGCAGGACTTTTACCGACTCGTCCAGATCGGCAACTGATGCCACACCTGTGCTCATGATGATAGGTTTACCTGTTTGGGCGACGCGCTTGAGCAAGATGTGATCGGTATTCTCAAACGAGGCAATTTTGTAAAGCGGGACATCGAGCGATTCAAGAAAGTCAACCGCCGTGGTGTCGAATGGTGAACTAAACGCAACCAGGCCCCGCTTTTTGGCCCGGTCGAAAATTGGTTTGTGCCATTCCCAGGGCGTATAGGCGTCTTGGTATAGTTTGTACAGGTTTTTGTCAGCCCAGAGTGATTTGGCATCGCGGATAAAGAACTCTTCTGACGCACCATTGAAGGTAATGGTGTCTGGGGTATAAGTCTGGAGTTTTAGGGCATGAGCACCGGCATCGGCTACGGCGTCTACAATTTCCAGCGCCCGGTTGAGCGACTGGTTGTGGTTGCCCGACATTTCGGCAATGACAAACGGCCGATGCGCCGGGCTGATGGTGTGATGGGCAACCTGAATCGGTTGGTCTTTCGTCATGTCTGCGTAAACCTAAATCGTCTTGGCAACATTTCAGGTTTTGAGGATATAAACGAGACCAGGAGTTTCCCGGCCTGGGAGGGCAAATTTACCGCTTTCGCCCGACAATCTGAAACCGGCCTGCTCAAAGGCCCGCACCGACGCCCTGTTGTCAGGTTTTATGTAAGCATGAATAGTCACTGCCCCCCACTGTTCCCGGCAAACGGCACAGCCTTGCTCGATGAGTTGCCTGGCTAACCCCTTGCCTCGCTCGGTGGCATCTACCGATATGCCAATAATGGTTTCCTCAGGCCGATCACCTGCAGCGGTCCGCTCGAACCTGACCTGCCCAACGGCTTTGCCCGACTCATTCTCAAATACCAACAGCAGCGCGTTTGGGTCAGTGAGTTTGCGGGTGAACCAGGCCACATGAGTCTCCAACGAAATTGGATCGCTGTTAAACGACTGCCGCCGGGTATCGGGATGGTTGGTCCAGTCGAAGTAAAGCTGAACATCGGCCGGTTGTGCGCGCCGGTACGTTAGCATAGCGTATCGAATAGAGCGCGGAAGCGTTCGGGTGAGCGACCGTCGAAAAACTGGCGTTGATTAGCCAGCGTAGCTATGGCGGCATCGGGCGAAAATTGAAAGCCCTGAATGGCTAATTTTAGCATATTTTCCAGACTAATCACCGGCGTCAGGCGGGTAAGTAAGGTCGGGAAGTTGACCGACAATGCCAATTTCTCGTCGGATAAAAACTGCGCAATCCTATCCTGGTTCTCGGCGGTAACGATGCCAATCAGCGGCCGGTTCACAGCGCAAACTTCATAGGCAACCGTACTACAGGCAGTAATAGCCAGACTGCATTGACCTAACTCGCTCACCATTTGTGCGGCACTCAGGTTTTGCAGAATCGTGAGGTTAGGCAATTGCTCCCGGAACGCTTCTATGGCTGCCCGGTCGGGGTGAAACGGTCCCAGAATGATACGTATCATCTGAGCCGCGTCGACCTGCCGAAGTGCTTCCAATACTGCCAGTGACGTATTGTGCTGATCTGAACCGCCAAGACTAACGAAAACAGGCCTCGATTGAATGCTCTCGTCGATAGCCAGGGAACTGGTCTGCGTTTTGAGAAACTCCGGGCGCAGCAGCGCGTAGTTCGGTCCTAGACAAAACCGGGTGTATGGTTCGGCGTCGTAGTCGGATTGAGTAATACCACCCGCGTGGTTGATCACTACGTCGGCCACCTGATGACCCGCCACCAAATCGTCGATGAAGACCAGCTTTGCGACCACCTCACGCACAGTCCGCTGATACGTTTCCTCAAATGCGTATCCATCCAGAATTGCTATGTCATTGGCTGTGATAACCGTGAGGAATTCCGAAATGTCATCTGTTTTGAGCGGCACGACCGTTCCATTGGCTTCCTCAATCAACCGAACCACTTCTGGTGCGGGGGTGATTATGGCAAACCGGAACGTATCGTCCAGCATCTTAGCGAGTGCCAGACACCGCATTACGTGCCCCATACCGATTTGTGGGTTTCCGTCGGCGCGAAAAATAAGCTGGCTCATAGGGAATGCGTGATTCTATATTTAAACTCGGCCACCTGCCAGTCATCTTCCGTATCTATATCATGCGCGGCCATTTCGGAGATAACGACTGCGCCCGAATTAGCCGTAATCAACTGATGACTGTTCAGGAAAGCCGCTACGTCGAAGAAGTAGAATTGCCCCGCATCATGGTAGGCCGGTTCGAGGTCCTGCGATCGGGTCAGCGCGTGTTCAGGCTGAACCCACTGCACACCGGAATCGCGTAAGTACACGGCACGCTGAATGGGAAAACTGAATTGTTGAATGGGGTAAACCGTATTAAATTTTTTTTCTGCTAAGAGCGAGAAAGCCCCGTTCAGCAGGTCGGCCGTAATAAACGGAGCGGTCGGATAGATACAACAGGCATAGTCGAAAACCTGTCCCTGTTGGGCATATCGACCTAACACCTCGGTCAGCACATCGGCCGTTGTAGCAAAGTCGTCAGCCGTTTCGGTATGTCGTAGGAAGGGTATAACAGCGCCATACTGCTGGGCAACATCGGCAATCTCTACGTCGTCCGTAGAGACCATCACCTCAGAAAACAAATTTGATTGCAAAGCCGCGTCGATAACATAGGCCATAATGGGTTTACCCAAGAAAGGCCGGATGTTTTTGCGCGGAATGCGTTTGCTGCCACCCCGGGCCGTGATGATGGCGACCGTTGACATCAGGTGGTTTTTTCGAGCAGGTACATATAGTCAATATTACCGCTCTCATTCGCATTGACGTAAGGAAACAGTTCCTGTTTGACTAAGCGCAGTAATGGATGGCGTTGTTGAAACAGAGCAGCGTAATCGGCTTTCCACAAAAAACCTTCATTACCCCGATACGGAATGGTAGTCAGTTCAGGGTTGTAGTATTCAGTGTTGCGGTCTGTGTATTGCTGGCCGAACTCACCGGACCAGAATTGCTCTTGTTGGGTAGTAATCATTGGTTCGTAAAATAGAGTACGGCCGCGATGACAACCGCCTGCTCGTCGTCCGTCAATGCAGGAAACATCGGCAGGCTTAAGCAGCGGGCGTAGTACTGTTCAGCGTGAGGGAAGTCGCCCGGTTTCCAGCCCAGTTGCTGGTAGTAGGGCATCAGATGAACCGGAATATAGTGCACCTGCGCCAGAATGTTCTGCGTTCGCAGATAATCGTATAAACCCTTGCGGTCGTCCACCTGAATCACGTATAGGTGGTAGGCATGACCTACGTTGGTGGTGGGCACCATGGTCGTTACGTTGCTTCCGGCGAAAACCTCATCATAACGTTTGGCAATGGTGCGTCTGCGGGTCAGCATCGCGTCAGCGCGACTCACCTGGCTATTGGCTAAGGCGGCCTGCATGTCGGTTAGGCGGTAGTTATAGCCCAGTTCCTGCAACTCCATATACCAGCCTCCCCGTTCGGGTTCGCCGGAGTAGGGTTGGCTAAAATCGCCAGGTTTGTTGGTAATGCCGTGCGTTCGCAGCCGCAACAGGTGTTTGTAAAGGGCTTCGTCGTTGGTGGTGATGACCCCGCCCTCACCGGCCGCAATGTGTTTGACCGGGTGCAGACTGAAAATAGCGAGTTCGGCCAGCGACCCATCGCCACATCGATGTTCGCGGTCGGACGATTGGGCGCTGTTTGAAGCTATAAACGATGCACCCGGTGCGTGGCAGCTATCTTCCAGTAACCACAGACTATACTCGTTAGCCAATTCGCGGAAGGCCGCCATGTTAACAGGGTAACCTGCGAAATCGACGGGAATAATACCCGAAAAATAACCCTTTGGGTGCTGTTCCAGTAACGACCGCACTGCATCAATGTCGAGTAGGGCTGTAGCTGGATCAACGTCGGCAAAATGGACATCGCCCCCGCAATAGCGAACACAGTTGGCCGAAGCCGAAAACGTAATAGGCGTAGTAATGACCCTCGTTCCCTGGGTTACGCCCAACGCCATGCAGCACAGATGAAGCGCAGCCGTACCATTAGCTACCGCTACGGCATATTGAGAGCCAATATAGTTGGCAAACGCCGTTTCAAACGCGGCAATGTGTGGCCCCTGCGTCAGAAATGGCCCGCGCAACACGTCCGTCACGGCCGCAATATCTTCGTCTGTAATGTGCTGGCGTCCGTAGGGGATGGGTTGAGTCATACGTTGGGCACCGGAACAAAATCCGGTTAAATTCTGAGTAATCAATTGTTCGATCCGCAATGGACTTAGATGAACAGGTAACTATGCCGCAAACGCCGGATCAACATGGTGCCGTATCTGTTCACGAAGTTGCTCTACGTTCAGCCAGTCGGTGTTGGTGCCCGAGTTATATTTGAATCCCATCTCGACGAGACGACCGTTGAAAGCCCGCATATAATCATCCATGCTCCAGGTGGGTGTAGCGGGTGTTATGACGTAGTACTTGTCCGTTTCAATGGTATTGAGCGAGTCGGTTTCCGTAATCATCTCCTCATGGAGTTTTTCGCCGGGCCGGATGCCCACTAACTTCTGCTCACAGTCCGGGCCAATGGCCTCGGCAACGTCCGTGATGCGGTAGGATGGTATTTTGGGAACAAAAATTTCTCCACCCCAGGCGTGTTCCAGCGCGTGGAAAACCATCTCGACCCCTTCTTCGAGCGAAATGTTGAAGCGCGTCATGTCTGGGTGGGTGATCGGCAGCACACCATCTTTACGTTTGTCCAAGAAAAACGGCACCACCGATCCCCGCGAGCCGATGACGTTGCCGTATCGGACGACCGAAAACCGCAGGTCGCGGCTGCCTTTCATGTTGTTGGCCGCCACGAAAAGTTTATCCGAGCACAGTTTCGTAGCGCCGTATAGATTGATGGGCGCGGCTGCTTTGTCGGTCGAAAGCGCTACCACGCGTTTCACGCCGTTGTCCAACGCTGCGTTAATGACGTTTTCGGCCCCAAATACGTTGGTTTTAATGCACTCCATAGGGTTGTACTCAGCGGCCGGGACTTGCTTCAGCGCGGCTGCATGCACGATAATGTCGATTCCCTCGCAAGCCCGCTTCATCCGTTCGCCATCGCGCACATCGCCAATGAAAAACCGGATGGATCTGTACTGAGATTGTGGGTAATGCTGCGCCATCTCGAACTGTTTGAGTTCGTCGCGCGAGTAAATAACGACTCGTTTTATGTTGGGAAAACGCTGGTACACCATTTCGACGAACTTCTTGCCGAACGAGCCGGTGCCGCCCGTAATGAGTATGGATTGGTTGGTCAGATCAAGCATGTTGATTGGTATTGGTCCTTAGTTTTACCCGCGGAAAGGCATCTACGTAGCTTTTGGCGCTGGCATTAAACACCTGAACGCCTAAACTCTGGGCGTAGTCACGGAGCACTTCATAACCCAGAAATGCTTTGTGCAGTGCCAGGAACTGTGACGACATGCGCGAGTACTCGTTTTTTACAACGTCGTAAACCGGAATTAAAGGTACGTCCTGCGGGTTATCGTAAAAGTGGGGTTGCCGCATCAGGAGTTCATTGGCCGAACCCAATCGGATTTCTTCATGCCACGAGTGGTCAGCCCCGAACAGGTAAATTGTCTCGAATCGTCGGTTCAACATCAGGCACAGCGATGCTACCAGCACGTTCTCAGACTGCGGCATTCCCAGCCCTGTCCGATACAGCCAATGCCGAAGCCACCGGAATCCCCGCACAACCGTGTAATTGAAATACACCGGCGTCACCAGCGAATTCTGCTCCCGAAGTTGTCCGATCAGATAAGACCGCCGGGCCTGGTGGGGCACGTAGAGAGACATGGGCCAGGTGGTTTGGGTCAAAATAGACTCCAGTGTCCTGCGGATGTCGTCGCGGTCGCCTTTGTGCTGGGGATGATACAGGAAAAACGCCGGATCGAGTAACACGTAATTATGCGGCTGGATGGCGGCATAAGCCGACGACGAGGCAATGTTATTGACGGCTACGGTTTCGGTCGTTTTGAGAAAGTCAGTGTGTTCGCGCAGTGATTCGGTCAGCGAAGGACCATTGCCCAGAATTGAGCAAATGGGCCGTTGTGGAGCGGGTAGTTTAACTCCGAAGTGGCCGCGCACCAGCACTTTCAGCAGCGAAACCAGTGAGGCTATCAATGTGGTCAGAAATTGACTGACGGCCTTAAAAAGAAATTCGAGCATACAATCGACATCGAAGCGACGGGTCTGATTTTTCATACAAAATAACGAAAAAAACGGCAGAACGACATGACCGGCCGCTGCTCCTATAACGCCTTCTCGAAAACCATCTTGGGCGATTCATGAGCGCCGAGATTTCTTTTGAACCGCATCAGGCTTGGCTTTGGCTGGTGATTTCCGTCGAGTGAGACCCCCAGATCGAGTAATTTAATTTTATGTTGCTGGCTGTAGGAAAACACCCCTTCGGTTAGCAGCACCATGGGGCTGTAGAGGTGGTAAGTGGGGTTGGAGGCCGGCAGAAAATTGTACAGGATGTCGGCTCGTACCCGTATGGCAACCGTCAGGGCCGCTATTGTCCAGTTGTCCCAGACGGCAAAAATGAGAAACTGATTCGGGAAGGTCCATATCAGGCTACGCAGCCGATCGGGTGGGAGCGTAAGTTTATATCCCTGTTGCTGATGGGTTTTCACGAGAAATGACAGGACGGCATCGAGGTCGGGGCAACGCCACTGCTGGAACCGGAACCCGGCCTGTTGGCATTTTCGGAGCCGTCGCCGTTCCGACGGGTGAACACGGGTCTCAAAGGGGGCGTCCGTGACGGACAGGTAAAAATTCAGATCGGACGTAGCCACCCGGAAACCTCGTTGCAGAAGCTGTTCTGTAAGCCGCCGGGTCTCTTCGGGCGCGTAACAGTTGGGGTAATTCACCAGCCGTAGCGTGGACACACCCAATGATTGAGCTTCATTGATGAGGGCATCGATCAGGTGGCTCAGCACGGCATTCGGCAGCGTTTGCCCGAATTCGACCGAGCCGAAGGGGGCACCAGCCGGACTTATTGCCCGGTCGGCTTCGACAAAAAACGCACAGCGGGCTTCAGCCTTACACGTTGCCTGATTGAGCGCCGTAATCACGCAGAGTGGCTGCTGGCTCTGTTGACAAAGATGGTCCGCGTTATTAAAGAAAAAGCCGGGTTGAAAAAACGGGGGAATGACTGCCTGGGGCGGGTTATGCTGCCGGAAAATGATATAATCCCCCATGGAGGAAAAGGGTTATACGCGTTTCTGTTTCACCAATTGTGCATACACCAATTGAATGATGCCGTCTTTCAGGCCTAGATCAGGAACGATAATTTCGTTTGCCCCCGCCCATTTCATTACGGAGATGTAAATATCGGCTGCCGGTACGATCACGTCGGCGCGGTCGGCGTTCAGTCGCAGTTTGTTGATGCGGTCTTCCTGGCTGAACCCGGCGATATAGTTGCGAATGCGTTCGATTTCGGTCCGGGTCGTGCTGGCATCCGACGTTTTCGACGCCAGGTTAAACAACTTACTGATGTTGCCGCCCGTACCGACAGCAATCACTTCTTTCGTTCTGTCGACGTTGTCCTCAACCCAGTCTTCTATTTTGCGCCAGCCGCCTTTGATTTCCTTGCCTTCGAGCAGCCGGACCGAGCCTATTTTGAAAGATTTGGAGTTTAACTTCTGCCGGTTAACATACAGGTTCAACTCCGTGCTGCCACCGCCCACGTCGATGTGTAGGAACTGCCGGTCGTCCAAAGCTTGAACCACTACGTTATTGATAAGGTCGGCCTCTTTCTGCCCGTCGATGATGTGAATTTTTACGCCGGTGCGGGCTTCAATTCGTCTGGCTACCTCGTGCCCATTGGTCGCTTCGCGCATGGCCGACGTAGCACAGGCCATGCACTCCTCTACCTCGTGCAGTTCCATCAGCAGCTTATAGACCTGCATCAGTTTGGTGGTCCGGGCTTCTGATTCGGGCGTCAGCGCACCGAAGTTAAATACATCATGACCAAGCCGAAGAGGAAAGCGTACGTATTCAACGCGCTTGAAGCTGATAATGTCGTCGTTGTGTAATACGGTCGAGATTTGCAGCCGGGCTGCGTTAGAACCGATGTCAATGGCTGCCAGTTTCACTACGTATTGGGTGCTATACTGCTTTAATGGAGACCAAAGGTACTTTTTTTGACCTTACGTGTGAAAGACCTTTTGATTTTCGGCCAATCCGTGTTTTTCAACCCTGTTGTGCGCTGCCTCTACACCAATGCATTTCAGTTTCGTAGTTTTGTCCGCCGAAACGTAACGGCTACTATAACTGCCGGAATAGCGTGCATAACTTAGTGTTGATCAGAGCAGGTTCTCCATGGTAGTCGTGTATACCCCTGATGGTACTGGCATTGGAGACAAAGGAGTAGTATCAGGCTGGAAGTGCTTATGTAGATTATCTGAATAAATTAGAAGATATTGATTTATAGTCCAGGTTTATGAACCAGCATACTACGTTTTACTGATACTGGGTTTGGCTAATTCCGGTATTGATAAC
>DATHAW010000121.1:0-2158 GCA_035296465.1 Spirosoma sp. | reverse complement strand
AAAAGTTGCCCTGGTTCAAGACCGTCACGCGTTGGGGGCAGATCAACATTACCGAAAAAGACCCCCAACAGTACGATATCAGCTGGTGGCGGCAGTTCTGGAAAACCAATCAGACCCAGGGTGTCATTGTCAATGCCGGGGGAATCGTGGCCTACTATCCCACCAAAATTCCCTACCATCACAAAGCTACCTACCTCGGCAACCGCGATCTGTTTGGAGAGCTTTGCAAAGCCGCCCATGACGACGGGCTGGTGGTGTTTGCCCGCATGGACTCCAACCGGGCGCACGAGGAGTTCTACAACGCCCACCCCGACTGGTTCGCCCTGAATGGAGAGGGTAAACCTTACCGGGCCGATGAGCTCTACATTGCCTGCGTCAACAGCCCCTATTATCAGGAGCACATTCCAGCCATTCTAACCGAAATTGTTCAGCTTTACAAACCCGAAGGCTTCACCGACAATAGCTGGAGCGGCCTGGGCCGCAACTCGATATGCTACTGCGAATACTGCAAGAAGAGCTTTAAAGACAAGATCGGGCACGCTATCCCTCTCAAAAAGAATTGGGACGACAAAGTCTATAAACAATGGATTCGCTGGAATTATGCCCGACGGCTGGAAATATGGGATTTGAACAACCGCACCACCAAGGCTTCCGGGGGACCTGACTGCACCTGGTCGGGCATGAACAGCGGGTCCATGAGCGGGCAAAGCCAAAGTTTCCGTGACTACAAGGAAATTGCCAAACGTGCTGACATCCTTATGCTCGACGAGCAATCGCGTACCGACGCAGGTGGTTTTCAGCACAACAGTGAGCTGGGCAAACGGGTGCATGGCTTGCTGGGCTGGGACAAGCTGGCGCCCGAAAGCATGGCGCTGTATCAGCACGTACGACCCTGGTTTCGGCTGTCGAGTAAGCCGGCGGCAGAGTCCCGCATGTGGATGGTCAGTGGGATCGCGGGGGGCATTCAACCCTGGTGGCACATGATCTCGGCTTACCACGAAGACCGGCGCATGTATCACACGGCTGAACCCATTTTCAACTGGCACAAAGCCAACGAAGCGTATCTGATTAACCGCAGACCCCTGACCAACATCGGCGTGGTGTGGTCACAACAGAACATCGATTTCTACGGTCGGGACAGTGTGGAAGAGCGGGTAGAGCTGCCCTGGCGCGGCATGACGCAGTCCCTCATCCGGGCCAGGATTACTTATTTGCCCGTCCATGCTGACCACATTGACCGGGATGCCGGTACGCTGTCGGTACTGATACTGCCTAACCTGGCTCTGATGACAACCGAGCAGATGGCTGCCGTCCGACGGTTTGTTCAGAATGGGGGTAGTGTGGTCGCGACGGGCGAAACGAGTTTGTACGATGAGTGGGGGGATAGACGACCCGATTACGGATTGGCCGATGTGTTTGGAGTACACACGGTGGCGACGGACGAGAAAAATATTCCGGCCCAAAAAGCGGCTCGCGATGCATATCACACGTATATGCGCTTAACACCCGAATTGCGGGCTACCCTGAAGGGGCCGCACACGAGCGGAGAGCCGAAAGTGGGAACGGCCAAACGCCATCCGATCCTGAAGGGTTTTGAAGAGACGGATATTCTGCCGTTTGGGGGGTTACTCGAACCAAAGCGGGTCGATGCGGGCGCGCAGGCACTGACGACCTACATTCCCCAGTTTCCTACCTATCCACCCGAAAAAGCGTATATGGGAACACCCCAAACCGACATTCCGGCCATTGTCGTCCGCACGGCTCCGGGCGGGGGGCGGGTTGCGTTTATCCTGGCCGACATTGACAGGCAATTCGGCCTGCTGAACCTGCCCGATCATGCCGATCTACTGGCTAACGCCGTTCGGTGGGCCGCCAACGACCAGTTTACTTTGCGGGTAGAAGGAGCCGGTCTGCTGGATTGTCATGTGTATGAGCAACCGGGCCGCTTGATTGTGCACGTGGTCAATCTGACCAATGCCGCCACCTGGCGGCAACCCCTGGATGAACTAATTTCCATTGGGCCGTTGAAACTGACCTTGAAACTACCGGCGGGGGTTAGCGGTAAAAAAGGGCAGTCGCTGGTTTCGGGCGGACCAATAGCTGTGGACGTAACGGGCAGTTCAGCAACTATCGACATAAAGTCCATTCGGGACCATGA
>DATHAW010000120.1:0-12189 GCA_035296465.1 Spirosoma sp. | reverse complement strand
AGCAAATGTCTTAAGCAATAAAGGCCATCCTGACTCAGGATGGCCTTTATTGCTTAAGACATTTGCTATTTACTGGCCACAGTCTGAAGGGATTTTATGCCCATATTCCATAGAATAAAGGCGTAGATGTCGGCCGTGGTTTCGATGTTCTTTTTGGTATTGCTGGCCCCGTGGCCCGAGTTCACGTCGACCCGAATCAGGACAGGGTTTGGACCTTTATAGACTTCCTGTAACGTGGCCGCATACTTGAACGAATGCGCCGGTACCACGCGGTCGTCGTGGTCAGCGGTTGTAATCATCGTAGCCGGATAGTTGACGCCCGGCTTCAGGTTGTGTAGCGGAGAGTAGGCAAAGAGCGTCTTGAACTCGTCGGCGTTGTCGGCACTGCCATAGTCGGCAATCCAGTTCCAGCCGATAGTGAACTTATGAAACCGGAGCATGTCCATTACGCCAACCTGCGGAATCGCCACCCGGAACAGGTCGGGTCGCTGGTTCATGACCGCACCCACCAGTAGTCCGCCGTTGGATCCACCCTGAATGGCTAATTTGGCCGGGCTGGTAAACTTCTGGGCAATCAGATACTCGGCAGCGGCAATAAAATCGTCGAACACGTTCTGCTTTTTCAGCTTCATGCCCTGCTCATGCCAGCTTTCGCCGTATTCACTCCCCCCGCGCAGGTTGGCCTGGGCGTAAATACCGCCCTGCTCCAGAAATGGAATTCTGAGTGGGCTGAAAGCAGGCGGCAGGCTGATGTTGAACCCCCCGTAGCCATAGAGCAGCGTTGGATTGGTGCCGTCTAGTTTCAGTCCTTTTCGGTAGGTTAAAAACATCGGCACCTTCGTTCCGTCTTTACTGGCATAAAACACCTGCTTTGTTTCGTAGTCCATTGGGTTGAAATCGACCTCGGGTGCCCGGAATACAGAGCTTTTGCGCGTGGCAATATCGTAGCGGTAGATGGTGGGCGGGAAGGTGAACGAGGTGAAGCTGTAGAACACAAACTTGTCGTCTTTCTCGCCCCCAAATCCCCCCGCCGACCCAATGGCTGGCAGGGCTATCTCGTTTTCGGGTTTACCGGCATAGTCGAACACCTGGACCTGCGAGGTTACGTCCTTCGCGTATTCCACGAATAACTTACCCCCGGCCGCGCTGACGCTGTTCTCGGCAATTGGCTGGGGCCGCTCGGCAATAAGCGTTGAGAAGGCCATTTTCTTCGTATCGAACCCAACGACTTTACTGTTCGGGGCGTTCTCGTTGGTCAGAATCAAAAGCCGGTCCCCATCGTTGTCGACCACACCATAGCTGAAATCTGTTACATCGGCTATCACCGGCGCGAAGGTTTTCCGGGCAGACTGGGCATCCATGAAAAACAGCGCATTGCCGTCTTTGCCTTTGCCCCGGTCGCTAATGGTCAGTAAGACAAACCGCTCGTCGTCGGTGGTGCCAACGTTGTGGAACCGCTGCGGATTCTGGGCGTCTTCATACACTAACCGATCAGCCGACTGGAGGGTATTCAACTGGTGGAAAAACACCTGATGGTTCTCATTTTTTGCCGCCAGAGCCGAGCCTTCCGGTTTAGGGTATCGGCTGTAGTAAAAGCCGTCGCCCTGCCAGGCCGCCCCCGATACTTTCACCCAGTCGAGGGTTTCGGGCAGGTATTGCTTTGTGGCGAGGTCCATGATCTGGAAGGTCTGCCAGTCGGAGCCTCCTTTCGACGTGCCAACCACGGCATAACGGCCATCTTTAGACAGGGAAAAATTCACCAGCCGCGTTGTTCCGTCGGCTGAGAGCTTGTTGGGGTCAATGACTAACTCAGGTTTAGCGGATGCATCTAACCCCTTTTGCCGATACAATACGGACTGGTTCTGCAATCCATCGTTCTTAGAGAAGTAAAACCACACACCCTTGCGGCTGGGAGCCGAATACTTGGGGTAATTATAAACCTGCTCCAACCGTGACTGGAGCTGCTTCCGGTACGGGATCTTGGCCAGGTACCCAAACGTAACCTCATTTTGAGCCTTTACCCACTCGGCGGTTTCGGCCGAGCGGTCGTCCTCCAGCCAGCGGTACGGATCCGCCACCTTCGTGCCGTGGTAATCATCAATTTGGTCGGTTTTTCGAGCCTTGGGATAGGATAAGCGGATGTTGTCCTGACCTAAAGCGACAGTTGATTGCAGCATGAGCAACAGATAAAACAGATAAGCCGGGTTGAATGAATACATACGAAACAAATTTTAAAGACTAGGAAGCCCTAATCAGATTACGAATAACGCGCCGATGGGCTGCAAAGGCAAATTATAAAAGCGGTGTGATGGCTGGGGGAGGTAATTGATGGCCGATTATTGATTGTGTTTATTATTGGGCTTGGAAATATGACAAATAGCAAGCTCATTTACAATAGTTTACCACTGCCTGCTCCATTGCAATGAGTTTATTGATACGCTGCATCTGCCTGTCTATCGGCTGGATTTTGTCAGTCCGGTCAGGAAGCGCACAAGCCATTCCGATGAATAGTACCGGGTTCCGGGTCGATCACATTGGCGTTAACGACGGGTTAACGCAGGGGTCGGTTTATGCCATGCTCAAAGACAGCCGGGGTTTTCTATGGTTTGGTACGCAGGATGGCCTCAATCGGTACGATGGCCACCGCTTCCGCACGTTTCTGCCGGCCAGTCTGCCCTTGCGGCCGGGCGAACCTGCTCAGGAGCAGAACGGCAGCATTCGGGGTGTCAGTATTCTCGGAATTGTCGAAGATCCGGACGGCAACCTGTGGATTGGTACGGAAGAAGGCCTTAACCGCTATGACCGCCGGCGAGACCGGTTCGACTTTTTTCAGACCACCGGTCCAGCCCCGAAACCTAAAAGTAGTCAGACCGCACCGGGGATAACAGTAGAATCGCCCCCCCGCACCGGCCAAAGTGGACCTACGGACCGCCAACCAGGCCGTACCCTGCCTTTTTACGTCGATAAGAGCGGATTGCTTTACCTGAGCGATGCCGAGGGTCTGGTCCGTTTCGATTACCTAAACGGGCGCAAAATTACCCTGGCGGCCGACCTGCATCTTACTCATGAATATGACCTGCCCAATTCAACCGTACGGACGGCGGCCGGCGATATCTGGCTTCACGCGTCCAGGGGCCTGATCCGCTACAACCTCCACGACCGGACCGTATCGCGCTACTTCAGCGACCAACCCGACAATCAGTTTGGATCGCCCCGAATTATCTACTCTTTTTTCATCGACGCGGACAACATCACTTGGCTCGGTACCGATACCGGCCTGACCCGGTTCGATTACCGTAACAAAACCGCCCAATCGTATGACTGGCTTGGCGGCCAACCGCTCAGCGCCGTCTACAGCATTGCCCCCGACCAGGCTGGTCGACTGTGGCTGGGCACCCAGCGAGACGGCGTTTTGCACTTTGATAAACGCCGGCACCAGTTCGGGCAGGTGCATACGTTCACCAACGTAGGCCAGCGCCTGAGCGAGTTCGAAATCAGTAAAGTCTACGTCGATAATCTGGGCATCATCTGGGCCAATGTGGACCCCAACGGCCTGGCCCGTATTCTGCCCGGTGCCTTTTTGTTCAATGGCCTGTTCAAGCGCCAGTCGGTGGGCAGTAGCCTGACTCCTGACCAGAAACTCACCAGCTACACGGTTCGTGGCTTTATGGAAGAGCGATTCGACCGGATTTGGATTGCTACCGAGAAAGGGATTGATGTATTTAACCCCCGCACCAATCGTATCGTGCAGCGCTACCTCACCGAGCAGAACTCGGGGTCTGCGCCCATGCATAACCTCACGAGGAGCATTTACCGCGATCCGCAACAGCGTATCTGGGTGGGTGCATCGGGTGGTGTCCTGTCATTCGAGCCCAGAACTCAAACCTTTACGCCAATTCTGTTTACATCCCAAACCACGCAGGTAAGCGACAACTACGTCAGAAATATGCTGAGTGTCAACGACACAACGTTGCTCGCGGCTACAGAAGATGGCTTGTATTCACTCAATACGGCCCGGCGTAGCTGGTCGAAACTCTCCATTCTGGCCAGCGAAAACATCTTCAGTCTCTGGTACGATGCCCCGAACCGGCAGTTGTGGGTCGGCACGTACCTCAATGGGTATTATTGCTACCAACTGCCGGTTCGGGCTGGAGCACCATGGCGCAAGATTCGGTCCGGGTTGGCCGGCCATATGGTGCTGCATCTGCGGCCTGACCCGGTTCATCAGCAAATGTGGTTATCCACCAATCAGGGGCTGGCCGTTCTGAGTACCGCCACGGGCAAAATCAGCGTGTTTACAACCAGGCAGGGATTAGCCAATTCATTTGTGTATGGCAGCCTTGCCGATGCTAACAATAATATCTGGCTCAGCACGAACCGGGGAATATCCCGGCTCAATCCCGGTACCGGAGCTATTAAAAACTTCGATCTGAACGATGGGCTGCAAGGCTACGAATTCAACGGCAACGCGTATCTGCAAACGGCGGCTGGCGAGTTATACTTCGGGGGGGTCACCGGATTCAACCGATTCCGACCCGACCAGTTCCGAAGTTCGTCGATTAATTCGCCGGTTCATATCTATTCATTTAATGTGAATGAAGAGCCATTCCAAACCGACGAGTATGTTGGCGAACGTACCCAAATCGACCTGGAACACGGACAGAACACGATTTCGATGGAATTTGCCGCGCTCGACTACCGGAGCAACGGCCGCAACACCTACCAGTACCAGCTCACGCATTACGATCCGCAGTGGGTTATGGCAGGCGAGAAAAACTACGTCCGCTACGCCAACCTGCCACCAGGCTCCTATATTTTTCAGGTCAAAGCGGCTAACAAAGATGGGCACTGGAGCCCACGGAGCCACCAGTTGGCCATTCATATCCGTCCCCCGTTCTGGCAGACACCATCATTCGTTCTGCTGAGCATTGGCCTTTTACTACTGGGCATCTTTGGCTGGGTACGGCAGCGCGAAAATACCATTCGCCGACAACAGGCCGACCGGCTCCGGCTGGCCTACAGCATCCAGGAACAGGTAAAGAAAGACATAGCACGCGATCTGCACGACGAAATTGGTACGCGGCTGGCAACGATCAAGCTCTATACTACCCAGTTAACAAGGCAGGCCGGCGAAACACCAGGTATCCTAGCCCTGAAATCGACCATCTACAGCCTCATCAACGACACCATCAGCGATGTTCGGGACCTGCTCCGAAAATTAAATCCACAAACGCTGGAGCAGCATGGCTACGTAGCGGCCGTGGAAGAACTTTTCTCCAGGATTAGTGCCAGCGGAGTCATCAGTGCCAAACTGCTGCTGGACGAACAGCTATTTACCCCTTTATCTACCGAACGCCAGCCAGCCGCCACGGTGGCCTCCCGCCCACCCGCCGATATAGAGGTGATGTTGTATCGGATAACCCAGGAGCTGGTGAGTAACTCGCTTAAACACGCCAACGCCAGCCAACTTGTACTCAGGATACAGCAGCAATCCGACCGAATGCTATTGGTGTATAGTGATGATGGTATGGGATTTGATTATGAAAAAGCTCGACGAACTGAAGCTGGTTTAGGTCTGGGGGGCATCGACTCCAGGGTGGCCATTCTGAACGGGCGAGCTAACTGGAAAACGCAACCAGGAGCCGGCACGATGGTGGAGATTGAGGTGCCGATCAGCACAGTCGGCAAACGGCGGTCATCTGTCAATCCAGGACGCACACCTTACCAGCCAACTCAGCAGGGCAGTTGAACCGTCGGCTCTGCGCGCGGAATCAACCCCTGATGGTCATGTAAAAGCAACATCTCGAATAGCCGGACCGTAGCAGCTGCGTCGCCATGGGCGCGGTGCCGGTCGGTGAGCGGAATATTGAGGGCCCGGCATAGCTTACCGAGGCTATAGGACGCATGGCCCGGTATAAGTTTTCGGCTCGTCCGGACGGTGCACAGGGTTCGCCGGAAATAGTCATAGCCTAGCCAGCTCAACTCTTTTTTGACGAAGTTAAAGTCGAACCCCACGTTATGAGCAACAAAAACGGCATCCTTCGTAATATCGATAACGTTACGGGCAACGTCGGCAAACACCGGCGCATCAGCGACCATGGCCTCAGAAATACCGGTCAAATGCCGAATGAAAGGTGGAATGGGGCATTCTGGGTTGAGCAGCGAATGGAACGAATCGACAACCTGCTGCCCATCATGGCGAAAGATGGCAATTTCAGTCAATCGGGTGGGGCCGTTCACCCCCCCGGTAGTTTCTACGTCAACGATGCAATACACGAAAAACAATTTAGGCCGGATCGACAGGCGGTTCCTGAGTTTTTGAGTTTAAGCGTACTTCGAAAACAGTTTGTATGGCTGTAGCGTGGCTGTATTTGTACTTTAGGCACCGGCAAAGCGGTCGATATGAACAACCAATGCACCGTGTGCTCTTTAGGCATCATAACCAAAAAACAGCCATAATAGTGCAAAAATAAGGCTGCTCCTGCCACTTAGCCACGCCAGAACCAAAAAACTGCCACCGCCCCTTGCCTACCGCAGCGCCTGCAATGGCCTGGACTGACCAGGACGCCCCAGGCCGGGGCGTACGACAATACCCTGCCGAATTAGCCGGAGCGTGTAAGCGAGTACATAATCGCGGTTGGTCAGCAGATCGTCGTAGCTCCGAACCACGGTGAAATCCGGTTCCACCGTAAAGCCGTTAGCCTGGTTTGGCTCGACGGCGTGGGTCAGCTTTTTGAGGGGAATCCTGACCTGCATTCGCGAGTTAGGCAGGGTAACCGTTTTGAAATGCCCTGCGAAATCACCCCAGTAGGCGCTGCCACTGGCTTCGCCAACGAATGTACCCAGGCCGGCATCAAGCGTTTTGGCCAGCACCGTTGTCGTGGCCGAGAACGAGGCTCCATTCATCAGAAAATACAAATTACCCTTGAATGCCGTGCGCTGGCGTGGCCGGTATCGGAAGCGGGCCGACCGACTCACAAAGCTTCCGGCTTCAGTAGACCGGTATTGCAGTCTAAAATGGAGCGCCGACAGCGGATTCCAGCGCGTAACTAATTCAGCCCGGGCCGCTGGCTTCATTTCTTCGTGCTCCATAATGGCGAACGAACCGGGCATCCAGTAGCGCAGTAGCCGGGCTGAGTTCAGCACGAGTCCCCCCCCGTTTCCCTGCATATCGACCACCAAATTCTGAATGTTCTGGCGTTTCACCTCCTGGAAAGCCCGCTTAAGGCGCCGGTTAAATCCCCATTGAAACGGATCCATCTTTTTAACGCCCATAAAAGATGATACTTTCAGCACGGCCGTCTGGGTGAGCGTATCGACTACGCGCAACGTCAAGTTAGGCCGGTTGTCGAACTCAGTCCGATAACGATTGCGAAGAACAGCCCGGAAACCGTTGAGCGTTCGGCAGCGCAGGCGTGTTTGCCGAACGAGGGTGTCGCCGGGGAGCCGGTAGGTAATGGCAATGGAATCGGCCGAACCGAACCAGGACGCATAGTAGTCGGCAAACTGCATCAAACTCCACTGACGGCGACCAGTGAGGTTGTCACCATCGGAACCGGAATGATCGTATTCCATCAGTTCGCGGTGAAGATCGGCTACTGTGCGCTTGTTGATGGAGAGGAGTTCAGTACCTCGCCGAAGGCTCGTATCGGCCGATACGTTGTGGCTGATGTAATACTGCGTTCCAACCGGACGGATAAAAAAAGGAATGAATCGCGTAGAACGGTCCAGGTAGCCCTTGCGGTGATCGAGGTTGGTGTGTCCGTCTTTAAGGGCGGTTACGAGTGGGCTGACATGGTGAAAAAATGTCAGGTAGTTCATGGGAGCCGTCAGGCGGTTAAAGAGCGAATCGTAGAGTTGCTCCATCCGTAACTGAGGGGTGTAATAGCCCATGCCGGGATGCAGCAGATCCAGTTTTCGCTTGAGGTAACCAAGGTCTTGCCGGGCCTGACCAGGAGTGAGCGTCTGGGCAGTAATCGGCGGCTGACCCAATCCGAGGCACACGACGATCAGGAGGAAAAATCGAACAGGAGTTATCACGGGAAGTTACGGGGTAAAGCCGGCTGGTCGGCTCAACAGACAATCCGTGAATATAGAGTTTGGCGTAACTATTATCAAACTAAATTGTTATAAAGGACATAAAAATTTTGTTTATCGTCGATCTTCCAGAAATAAACGCATCACCCCGTAAAGCAGTAGGCCACTCGGTCCCAGCACAAAACACAACAATAAACAGGGAACAAGCCAGCCGTGATGAATCTCCCGCGTCTGTCCGTCGCGGAGGATGTAGCTGCCTGCCACCAGATCGAACGCCAGGTAATGAATCCAGCCGGCTAAGGCCGTTTCCTTCCGGCCACTGCCCATCAGCGACATCACCCCCTGCAACGTACTGAATGCCCGGAAGTCGAGCGATGCGCCATTGGCGGCTGGGGGCGTGGCAAACAGATAATATAGGTAAAAGACGGCCAGCACCATCGGGATGGGTAGCCACTGGGCCAGTACCTGAGTTACCCGCCAGCGGGGGGCAACAAGCATTAGGAGCCACTGGGGTAGTACCAGCAGATTAGCAAGGGAAAAAGCATTTTCAGGCGTCATAAAATTAGGGCGTTCGGTTGAGTGAAGCTAAACAAATTCCGACGACAACAGCTTTACTCAAACCTGCCAGCGGTTCTGCTTCGGCGTACCGGCCGTTGCAATCCCTTTTTAGACCTTGCAGGGTTAAGATGACCAACCGGCCAGCTATCAACATTCTTTGGTTCAAGCGCGACCTGCGCCTGCGTGACCACGCGCCCCTGGCAGCGGCCCTGGAAGCGGGGAACGGTCCGACCAGTCCGCCGGTGCGGTATCGGCCCCTGTTGCTGTTGTACTGTTTCGAGCCGTCGGTTATGGCCGACCCAAACTATGACCCGCGCCACTGGCGGTTTGTGACCGAATGCCTGGTCGACCTGAATCAGCAATTATCCGCTTTGAGCAAACCGACGACGCCCGTGCATTCAACAGCGTTGGCGTTGACCCATGAATGGCTTCCGTTTGAGTTCGACGATGAGCCGGAGTCCTTATCTGTATCGGGCGGGGCCGGGCCGCCGAAGATCTGGGTATTTCATCGGGAAGTAGTAAACGTGTTCAGTGCCTTGCAGGCGAATTTTACCATCGACACTATTTTCTCCCATGAGGAAACCGGCTTAAAAGTAACCTACGACCGCGATAAAGCCATTGCCAAATTCTGCCGACAGAATGGCATCATCTGGCGGGAGTTCCAGAGCAACGGCGTCATTCGCCAGCTGAAAAACCGCGACACCTGGCCCGACGACTGGCAACGCACCATGCGGGCACCCCAGCAACATCCCGACCTGACGCGCTGGCAACCCACCGAGATTTCCACCCCATGGTATCAGGCGGAGAAAGGCCCCGACCTGCCCGCCGAGTGGTTAGTTCCGAACCCGCTGTTTCAGCCCGGTGGCGAACACAACGCGCACCGCTACATGGCAAGCTTCCTGACCGAACGCATCGCGCTTTACGCCCGCTCCATCTCTAAACCACTTGAAAGCCGACGGGGATGCAGCCGGTTGTCCCCCTATATTTCCTGGGGTTGTCTGAGCATCCGGCAGGTGTTTCAGGCGCAGCTATCGGCCGCTAAGAATCCGCTGCTGCCGGGTCTGGGGCGGCAGTTCGGGGCGTTTGCGTCTCGGCTAAGGTGGCATTGCCATTTTATTCAGAAATTTGAGACCGAGGACCGGATGGAGTTCGAGAACGTAAACCGGGCGTTCGATGCCTTGCAAAAGAACGTCAACCCAGCGCATTACGTAGCGTGGCGCGACGGGCAAACCGGCTACCCAATGGTCGACGCCTGTATGCGCTGCCTGACCGCCACGGGCTACATCAACTTTCGGATGCGGGCCATGCTGATGTCGTTTCTGAGCCACCACCTGCTCCAGCACTGGCAGGAAGGCGCGTTGCACATGGCGCGGATCTACACCGACTTTGAGCCAGGTATTCATTACGCGCAGATTCAGATGCAGTCGGGCATGACGGGCACCAATACGGTTCGCATTTACAACCCCGTGAAGCAGTCGCAGGACCACGATCCGCAGGGCGTTTTCATCAGGCAGTGGATACCCGAATTAGCGAATTGCCCCGTTGCTTACATTCATGAACCGTGGACCATGCCGCCGTTGGAGCAGGAGATGTATAATTTCCACACTGGTGTGGACTACCCGTCCCCCATCATAGACATTGCCGTAACCTACCGCGAGGCCCGCGTGAAACTCCACCAGCCCCGCAAAACCGAAGCGGGCAAGGAAGAAAAAGAGCGCATTCTCAAAAAACACGCAATTCCACGCACCTTCGCCGACAAGAAAAAGCCAAAGGCCGTTGTCGCCAGCGAAGAACCCATTCAGGAAGAAAGCGAAGCGGGTGTAGAAGAGGTTTAATCGCTTGTTAACAATACGGCTGATCTTTCACTAATCGAATATTGTTGAGCGCATTCAATTCAACAACGCAGTGCGCGGGCACAACGCCCCGACATATTCAGTTGCTGATGAGCTGCGTATCAACCGCGTATTTACGGGCGTAGTTTGCCACCGTCAGCCAGTCGTTCAGCGAATAGCGTACCCCGTCTTGTTCTAAAAAAGCAGTTGTTTGCTGTAGGGCCTGTTCGCCCTCAATGGCCAGTTCCTTCAGGCGCCTGCTCAGCACTTTCCGGGCCGTTTCACGCTCGTCGGCGGTTGCCTGACGTGCAAACTGATTCATGGCCTGGCGTATCCGCCCGGAGTCGGCTGTGGTAGTCAGACGGTTAATTTGATTCAGCAGATCGTCTATCGTTACTGTATGCGTTGTCATACCTCCTAGTTCAGTTAATTCGTTTATTCTGGGCCTGTTTCGTGTTCCAGCATCCTGAGCTGTTCGTATGATTTAGCCAGCAAAATCAGATACCGGTTAATGTCTTCCTGATACATTTCGTCCATATGATCGTTAAGAAGTGTTTTATAGAAACTAATTCAACTTTTGGCTACGGCAATTAATTTGAGTCGTTGCGGCTCAGTCGAAAACATCGCCCGTTTGTAGCGCTCGTACAGCAACCGCTGCGCCGTTCGCCGGGCTGATAAGTCTGTCGACTGGCAACGTTCGGCTAACCCGAGGTCAGGTGGTTCGGGTAGTGTTGCCAAGAGGAACATTGGTTTTGCGACTGCTTTGAGACAAAGGGCAGCGGGCGGGGCCAAAAGTTGGAAAAGCGGGTCGATTATTTTTTGTGACCTTTACGCCATGAACTACATTGAACTAAGCCTGACGGTGTCGCCCGACTATGCCGACATCCTCACCGCCGAACTGGCCGAACTCGGTTTTGAGTCGTTTGTAGAGACCGACGAAGGACTAAACGCTTATATTGCCGAGCTGGATTTTGCCGAAAATGCCGTGCAGGACCTGATCGCCAAATACGCTCCGCAAACTGCAATAGCCTACGAAGTCAGTTCGTTAGAAAAGAGGAACTGGAACGCCGAGTGGGAGAAAGGATACGAGCCGATTTACGTAACAGCCGGAGGGGACGCTTCGAAGCAAGTGCGGGTGCGGGCCTCCTTCCACGAGTCAGACCCAGATGATGCCGACGCCCTGACCAACGCGGCCCGGTTACGTTACGACATCATTATTAACCCAAAGATGTCGTTCGGAACTGGACACCACGAAACCACGGCCATGATGCTGGAACACCAGTTAGCGCTGGATTTTAGCGGAAAAGAAGTGCTGGATGTGGGTTGTGGAACGGGTATTCTGGCCGTGTTGGCAGCGAAAATGGGCGCACTGACGGTGCTAGCGTTCGATATTGAGGAGTGGGCTGTAGAAAATGCGGGCGAAAACGCCGTCCTGAACGACTGTCCACAAATCACGGTGTTCCAGGGCACCATTGACGACATTAATCCGGACAACCGCTATGATCTGATTCTGGCCAACATCAACCGCAACGTGCTGCTGGCCCAGATTCCGACGTATGTGAGCTTTCTAAATTCAGGCGGTCAACTGCTGGTCAGTGGGTTCTATGAAGCCGATGCGCCTGATATTGAAGAGAAAGCCCTTGAAGCTGATTTGGTTCTAGTAAGTCGCTTAGTAAAAAATCAGTGGACATCGTTAAGGTTTAAAAAAGACCAGTAACCCTGCCAACACACACCGCCGTTGCGGTAGATTAATAACGGGTAG
>DATHAW010000119.1:0-3818 GCA_035296465.1 Spirosoma sp. | reverse complement strand
CAGGCTCAATGTCCACTCTTAAGGCATGACCAAAAGGTCCATTGGAAGCACACGACAGAAGGCAGGTAATAGCGGGACGTTTTAGATCGCTGCTGGCTGGTTTGCCTTAATTGCAGGGCTGAACTAAACCCCAGCGTTGTTTCGTTGTTTACTAGCTATACCATCAACTGCTTGTTTTGATTACAACCACACGTTGCGTCGCCCTTTTGATTTTGAGCACGTTATTAACCGGTCAGGTTCTGTTCGCTCAAAAAAAAGCAACGAAACCGAAGACAAATTTGGTGCGGTCTGCCCCAAACCGACCCGTGGCTGGTCCGGTCCGGCTTCATTTCTCCGGTGAGATAGTTCCGACCGAACAGGGCGACGTATCAACGAAACTCGCATTTGCGCTGGCCAGTAGCTCGGGCTATGCACGGCATTTGAATGCGTTGAAAGCTCGCTCAGCACCCTTTTTTGCGGTGATCGAGCCTATTCTTCAGAAGCACAACATTCCCAACGATTTCAAGTATTTGCCACTCATCGAGAGCGCCTGGAAAGCAGATGCCGTTTCGTCGGCGGGGGCTGTTGGCTACTGGCAATTTATGGACGAAACAGCCAGGGACATGGGCCTGTCCATTGCGCCTGGCAATGACGAACGCACGGACCTTCGCAAATCGACCGAAGCAGCCAGCAGGTATATAAAAGACCTGTATCGCCAGTTAAAGTCCTGGACATTGGTAGCGGCTGCTTACAACGGGGGCGTCGGGATGGTGCAGCGGAAAATTGTCAGGTCGGGACACCGCGATTATTACGCCATGCGGATGAACCCCGAGACAGGCTATTATCTCTACCGCATTCTGGCCATGAAAGAACTCTTTACCAACCCAACGTACGGCGTGGGCATTGGATCAGGACCAGCAGGCATCATGCTGGCGTCGGCGGGTGATGCCTACAGCCAGGAACGAGAACAGGCCCGGCGTATGGGCTGGGTCCGCGACGATGAACCCGAACCAGCGGGTGTTCCGGTTGAATCCCTCTATGGTTCGACTAATGAGGTGAGTATAATGGACAGCGTACTGACCGAACTGCTCCGCAATAAATCAGTTTCGGCGTCTATCTTTATGGGCGACGTAGCGGCTAAACTTGTGCGGGCGGGAGGGCCAAAAATAGGCCAAAGCTGGACCTTCGCCCTTACTGAGGATGTGCAGATTGGTGAGGACCAGCTCAAAGCGGGCGATGCGCTGTATGCCGTTGTAGACGATGTGGACGGGCAGGGCAATCTGTTTCTGCGGGCTACCAAAGTCATTTCTGCTCAAACAAAGAGTATTGTACCGCTTTCGCTGATGGCTATAAATCCGGCCACCGGCCTGGCTGGTGTTCCCCGCCCGAAAGTGCTTAAAGCAGGCTGGGTAGTGCAGTGGAAACTATAGGTTCTACCAGCCGGACCGCTCAGTAACTGGAACCCTACCCTGGCAAACAAAACAGAAGGAACAGCGAAAGCAGCGGGCGACGTAATAGTCTACGCCGGGCCAATCGACAATTCTTTAAATGTACGAAAAGGATTGGGACAGAATCTCCGCTGCCCCTTACTCCTTACTTGGCCAATCCTTTCTGGTACGTATCCAGTGCCCGCTGTCGGGCCATTGCGTGCTCAACCATGGGTGGTGGGTAGTTTGGACTGTTTACTTCGGGTACCCAGCGACGAATATAGTCGCCCTGGGGGTCAAATTTTTCCGTTTGCAGCATAGGATTGAACACCCGAAAATACGGAGCCGCATCGACGCCTGACCCTGCTGCCCACTGCCAGCCGCCGTTGTTGGCTGCCAGGTCGAAATCACGCAGTTTTCGGGCAAAATAGGCTTCGCCCCATCGCCAGTCGATGAGCAGGTGCTTGATACAAAAGCTGGCCACAATCATCCGCACCCGGTTGTGCATCCAGCCCGTCTGGTTCAATTGCCGCATCCCGGCGTCCACAATTGGATAACCCGTTTCGCCCGCGCACCAGCGCTCAAATTCAGCTTCGTTGTTTCGGAAAGGGATATTGTCATAGTCACGCCGGAAGGCATGCTTCTCAACATGCGGAAAATGGTCGAGCACTTGAAAATAAAAGTCTCGCCAGGCCAGTTCTTTCAAAAAAGTCGGTGAAGTTTCTTTCGCCTGCCGGGCCAGGTCGCGAATGCTGATGGTTCCAAACCGCAGGTGAATACCCAGCTCACTGGTGCCGGTCTGAGCTGGGTAATCGCGCATTTTCTGGTACGCGCTGAGTAGCCCGGCCGAAACGACTGGCTCCGGGTAAGACTCGCCCAGGGGTTGAAAGTTCATCTCTGCCAGCGTTGGAATGTCGGCGTTGCGGCTGGCTGGTGGTGCGGTCTGAAAAAACCGATTGAAGTATAATTCCGTCGGATACGATTTAACCTGAAAATCGGTTAGCTTACTCAGCCACTTGTTGCTGTACGGCGTAAAAACCGTGTAGGGCGATGCGCTGCCACTCAGCACTTCATCGCCGTCCAGAAGCGCATGGTCTTTACTGGTATGGAAACCAATTCCACGTTCAGCCAGCATTGCTTCGACAGCGGCATCACGCTCTTTGGCGTAGCCTTCGTAGTCATAGTTTGTAAATACATCCGCTACCGGATACTCCTCCGTCAATTGCTTCAGCACGTCGACCGGCTGCCCATAGCGGGCTACGATGCGCGACCCCATGCTGACCAATTCGTTATGGATCTTATGAATTTCGGTATGGATGAACTCCACGCGCCGGTCGCGTCGGTCCTCGAGTTTGTCCAGGATAAGTCGGTCATATACAAATACTACGAGAACGGGCCGGCCACTTTTGAGGGCGTAGTACAGTGCGGCATTGTCGTGCAAGCGCAAATCGCGTCGGAGCCAGACCAACGCGCATGAGTCAGACATAATCTGGAGGATTTCGGTTGGTCGGCTAACCGATGGTTCAGGAGAAAGGTTTATTTATAAAAGCACTCTCCTGATTCATCAACAGAGAAATAGCCGGTAGTATGGGTTGACCGGCCCGTCTCCGAAAAGGGGCAGATGCGAGTGGTTCGGGTTGTTATGGAATGGGCTAGCCTGGCTGACCAAGTTTGGGTTAATGACTATTTTCTATCTTGCGGTGGTAATTATTTCATCATGAAAGCATTAGCTTTTCTTCTGCTGTTTATTTTTTCGCTATACCCTTTACTTTTTGCCCAGATTAATTCAGCTGGTGTTACCATTGCCCGTGACGCGTATGGGGTGCCGCATATTTTTGCCAAAACTGACCCGGAGGTTGCTTACGGACTGGCCTGGGCACATGCCGAAGATGACTTCAAGACTATTCAACTACTGATTCTGCCAACGAAAGGGCTGCTGGGGCGTCACCTGGGTAAAAAGGGCGCTGCGGCCGATTACGTTGTCGAACTGCTCCATGCCCCTGAACTCGTTGCTGAACAGGGTGCTGCGGCCCTCTCTCCCGGTTACCGCGCCTTGCTCAATGGGTATTTGCAGGGCCTGAACGACTACGCCCGGACCCATCCCGCCGAGGTGCTAGTGAAGGGGGCTTTTCCCGTATCGATCAATGACTACCTCAAAGCCGTGGTACTGTCGCTGTCGGTAATTTCGGGCGTGGATCAGGCGTTGCAGGCTATCTATGGCGGCCGGGTGCCAACGGTCGATTGGCTGAAGCCAGCCGGTTCAAATGCCCTTGCCGTACATCCTGCCAAAACAACAGAAGGCAAAACCCTGCTGGCCATCAATTCCCACCAGCCACTCGAAGGGCCGGTGGCGTGGTACGAAGCGCATTTGTGCAGCGAACAGGGCTGGAACATTCTCGGTGGCCTGTTTCC
>DATHAW010000118.1:0-2736 GCA_035296465.1 Spirosoma sp. | reverse complement strand
CCAGGCGTATGCAGCAACGCCTTAAGGCAGACTTCGTTGCGGTTGACGCGCAGTCCATTTACGCATAAAACCCCTGAATAGTCGGCTACTTTGTCGACAACTATCGAGAGTAGGAGCGCGTAGGTAGCCGGGTTAGGTTACCAAGTAGCCCAACCGATATGAATCGGTGAGCGGGTCTCACCATGCCAAGTAAGAAAAGCCCCTCTCTTGCGAAGCTGTGGCTTTTCTTACTTCCCTGCCGATAGGCGCTTTTTACGCACGGTGGCTACTTTACCCGCTAACGTGGGGTTGGGTCCACTGGTGAGCTATTCCTCCGGCATAGGTCTAGGACGGGCGTAGAGGGGTGCGTTTAAAAATAGGTACATAAACCGTCACGACTCGAAAATTCGCGTCTCAAACGAACGTTTAACTGAGACTAATTCTGAGCGTGTTTTAGGGGTAAAATGGTCTAAAGAACTGTTTCAAATTGCCATTCGCACCGGCGACCCGGTCAAAAATCAACGCGGACGCCGCGCGGTCTCACCAATGCTCCCTTGCTGACTTACTAAGATTAGAAACAATGGTACTCAACCGTATGAGAATTGCCTGTACGGTCTTTAACTCGGATGAAAACCATACGGCCAACCCGTTCGGACGGCCGATGCCGACGGTTTTTGTACTATTTTTTTATTACACCCACTATTAAGCCCTCGCTGTTAACCAACGAAATGGCGTTTTAGATCGGCTTTAAGTACCCGCAGTATTTCGGCCGACTTTTCAAACGCAAAAGGGGTGTGACCCCGGCGGCGTTCCGTTTTTTAGCGCAGTGATACGCTACCTATTTTTGCCAGGATGATTTTATACGAAGAAGCGGTAACTTTGAATCTCACAACTCAGCGTCACCATGAAGACGACCTCACTAGACGAATTTTACCAGCAAATGACGGCCCTGGCGAGCGTTGAGCTGAGTACGTTGCTCCCCAGTGATATTCAGAAGGAGGTTGGTCATTTCAACGTCTTTAACTTAGACGACCTACTCAAAAACAACCGTGAAAAGCCCGTGATGCCCTACGACCGCCGGGCTTACTACAAAATAAGCTTGATCCGGGGCCGCAACCGGGCTGAATATGCCGACAAGGTAATCGAGATGGAGCACAATACCCTGCTCTTTGCCACGCCCAACGTACCCTATCACTGGATACCTCAGGACCTTAACCAGTCGGGGCAGTTCTGCATTTTCACGGGCGACTTTCTGATTCAGACCAAGAGCGGGGTCGTGCTCGACGAGCTGCCAATTTTTCGGGCGGGCGGGTATCCGGTCTTTGAAGCCTCCGACGAAGAGTTCACCCAGATGAAGGCCGTTTTCGACAAGATGCAAAAAGAAATCACGTCTAACTACGCTTACAAGTATGATTTGCTGCGCAATTACGTTCTCGAACTAATTCACTACGGCCAGAAACTACAGCCAGCTACGGCCCTGCACCCGATTCACACGGCCTCGGCCCGGGTAACCTCGTTGTTTATCGAGCTGCTGGAACGGCAGTTTCCCATTGGCACGCCACAGCAGCAATTGCGCCTGCGAACGGCTAAAGACTATGCCGACCGGCTGGCCATCCACGTCAACCACCTTAACAAAGTACTAAAAGACAGTACGGGCCGCACCACCACCGACCTGATCAGCAGCCGGGTTACGCAAGAGGCAAAGGTACTGCTTCGACAAACAAACTGGAACGTCTCGGAAATTGCCTGGTGCTTAGGGTTCGATGAATTGGCTAACTTCTCGAACTTTTTTCGCAAACAGACCTCGCTGTCGCCGGTAACCTTCCGGTCGTTGCCCGCATAGTTTGAATTTTATAACAAATGGATTGCTATTTATAAGCACGGCTCTGTCTACCCTGCCCACCTTTGTGCTATCGCATTTCGGCGATAAAATAGCTCCATTGTTATGTCAACAACCCCAAAAATTGCGTTGGTCACTGGCGGCAGCCGGGGCCTGGGCAAGAACATGGCCTTAAGTCTGGCCAAAAAAGGAGTCAACATCATCCTGACCTACCACAGCAACCAGACCGAAGCCGACAATACGGTCTCTGAGGTGGAAAGCCTCGGTCAGCAAGCCGTGGCCCTGCAACTCGACACCGCCCATGTGCCGGGATTCGATGCCTTCTACGCACAGGTTGCCACCGCCCTGCAAGCCACATTTGCGACCGATCGCTTCGACTTTTTGATCAACAACGCTGGTACGGGTTTGTACGCGCCGTTTGCCGAAACGACCGAAATACAGTTCGACCAAATGGTGGCGATCCACTTAAAGGGCGTTTATTTTATAAGCCAAAAAGCGCTGCCTTTGCTGCGGGATGGTGGCCGGATCATCAACATTTCATCGGGTCTGGCCCGGTTTTCCTACGTTGGTTCTTCGGCCTACGCCACTATGAAAGGTGGGGTGGAGGTGTTGAGCCGCTACTTAGCCAAAGAATTGGGTGAACGGGGCATTGCAGTCAACGTGGTGGCTCCGGGGGCCATCGAAACAGACTTTGGTGGGGGTATGGTGCGCGACAACAAACCACTGAACGAGCGCATAGCCTCCGAAACGGCGTTGGGCCGCGTTGGCCTGCCCGATGATGTGGGGGGCGTGGTGGCATTTCTGTGCTCCGACGAAGGGCGGTGGGTCAACGGGCAGCGGGTCGAAGTATCCGGGGGTATCCACCTGTAGAATAGGGTAGGTCTATGCGTTCAACTTGTTCCGCAATCTATGGCTGT
>DATHAW010000117.1:0-4676 GCA_035296465.1 Spirosoma sp. | reverse complement strand
GTGTCCTGCTGCGCCCGCAGTAACTCCTGCTGGTCCTGCCGAATGGTACCATGAAGACCAAGCAGATTAGCCACCCAAACATACTTGTCGGGTACCGAACCGATCATGATGTGGAGTGTCCCGAGCGATTTATAGGTTGGTAAAAAATGAGGAAACCGCTTCTGGTTCTCGGCCAGCAGTTTGTAGGCCCGTATTACGTCCCAGCTTGCACTAATTTCGCGGTCAAATTTCAGCTTGACAAACGCCCAGTGCAATCGGACTTCGGCCTGAATGAGCCGCTGCCAAGGCGACGAATCGTCCATCTGTTTCAGTGCATCGAGCCGTGTGTCCTCACGTTGGCTTAGCTGATCAAACATCCGGTAATCGTCCAACGTCACCAGCGTGAGCATGTCGGTGTAGTCTTCTAGAAACAGGCGGATACCCGAAGCAGTTGGTTCGCGAGCTAGTAGCTGCTGAGCAGAATGGATTTTTAATTTCTGAAGGTCAGCGTAGGCCCGCTGCTGCCCAGGCGTCCAGGTAAAGTCCTGCCCAAAGGCAATAGAGTTTGTCAGGACTAAAATGAGCAGATAACGCATGATAAACGGGGCAAAAAAAGGTCGCCAACCTGACGACCTTTTCCATATCTTTTTCCAAACGCTTTGTTTGACACTACTTGCCTTTGCCCGTTGGCGCTGGTTCAAGCACGCCTTCAACATCAGCGAAAATTCGGCCGCAGTGTTCGCAAACGATATTTTTCTTTTTGTCTTTGATATCGGCCTGGCGCTGGGGCGGCACCACGTTGAAGCAGCCTCCACAGGCTCCGCGCTTCACCATTACCACGGCTAAGCCGTTGAGGGCGTTGCCGCGGATTTTGTTGTATGAATTGAGCAGTCGGGGCTCTATGGTCGTAGCCTGCTGGTCGCGGCCTTTGACAAGCACCTTTTCTTCTTCCTGACTCTCCGTGGTAATCTGATCCAGGTCGGCCTTTTTTGCTTTCAGGTCTTCTTTACGCTCGTTGAGGGCTGCCTGCGTTGTTTTGATTTCCTCTTCTTTACCCCGAACCCGGAACTGCGCTTCGCCAATGCGTTTTTCGGCTAGTTCTATTTCGAGCGTCTGGAGTTCAATTTCTTTCGAGATGGCATCGAATTCGCGATTGTTGCGGACATTCATCTGCTGATCCTTATACTTGGTGATCAGCTTCTCTGCGTCTTTTTTGGCAACGCGATTCCTATCAACTTCTTCTTCGAGTGTCTTTATCTCGGCCTGGAACTTGCCAATCCGCGTTTCGAAACCGGCGATGTCGTCTTCGAGGTCGCGCACTTCTTCGGGCAACCCTCCGCGAATTTTAACCAGGTCGTCTAATTGAGAGTCAAGGGTTTGCAGCTTATGAAGGGCATCTAATTTTTGCGCAATTGTCAGTTCCATTCGGAATGTATTTAATGCTACGTGAAGTACCGAACCGGATTCGTGTTCGTTTCTGATAAAATTATCGCAAAAGTAGCGAATTTTTTGGCCAAATACTGTTGGGTCAGCTCCTTCGTGAACACCTCGCTCTCATAATGACCGATGTCGCAGATACCAATCCGGCCATCGGCATCGAAAAACTCGTGGTATTTATAGTCGGCTGTCACAAAAATATCAGCTCCGGACTGGATGGCATCTGGCAACAGGAAACTTCCCACACCACCACAAACAGCCACGCGGCTAATCAGTCGGTCGGGCAGGTGCGTGTGCCGAATCAGGGTTAGTCCCATCTTTTCTTTGAGGTACGTTAGCCATTTTGGCCCACTCAGGGGTTCGGGCAGGTCGCCCACGGCCCCCGCACCAACTTCCTGATTGGCATTGGCCACCGGCGTCAGATAATACGCAACTTCTTCATACGGGTGTGCCTGCCGCAAAGCCGCCAATAGCTGTTCCTGTAGATGCGTGGGAATGATTACCTCAATCCGGTGTTCGGCTTCCTGGTGATATTTGCCAATTTCTCCCAGAACTGGATTGGCATCAGGACCGGCCTGGTAAGCACCCACGCCTTCGACCCGGAAGCTGCAATTCCTATAATTACCTATTTGACCTGCTCCGGCCTCGTGCAGAGCATCGAGTACACGCTGCGTATCGGCAACCGGCACAAAGGTTACCAATTTCGTCAGCAACTGCGTCTTTGGAGCTAGTATCCTGACGTTTTGCAAGCTTAGCTTTTCGGCGATTTTAAAGTTTACGCCCCCCGCTACGTTGTCTAAATTTGTGTGAGCCGCATACAGTGCTACGTCGTTCTTAATAGCTTTAATAACCGCACGCTCCACATAATTTCGACCATTAAGTTTTTTCAGTCCCTTAAACACAATTGGGTGGTGGGCAACCACAACATTGCAGCCTTTTGTGATGGCCTCGTCAATAACAGCTTCGGTCGCGTCGAGCGTAACGAGTACGCCCGTGATTTCGGCATTTGGGTCACCCACAAGCAAACCCACATTATCATAGGATTCCTGATAGGCTAGGGGAGCGAGTTGCTCTAAATGAGCAGAGAGGTGATGGATTTTAGGCATAGAACTAAATACAGGTTGCCTCCGCAAACTACCGATTAAAGCTATCTTCTGGAAGAAATACAGATTCTAAAGGGCGGTTACTGGAGCTTTATCCAGGCTTACCGGTTGAGTCATTTCGAGCCTGATGGTATAAAGTATTTACTGAAACTCCCAGTATTGGGGCGGGGATATACCTTTAAGTCGTAGATACACGAGCAGTTGCGACCGGTGGTGCGTAACATGGTCAGCCATAAGCATGAAAAACTGCCGCCGAGTGCGGGTGAATTTGCTATACGTACTGGTTTCGTCAAGTCTAGCTGCGTCAAAGTCGGTTATCAATTCTGTGACCCGTTCAAATTCGTCTTCTAACGCACTAATAATCTGAAGTTTCGATAGTCCATCAACCTTATATTCTGTCCAGCGGGGCTTAAATTCCTGCCCGTCTGCCTTAGCAAAGCCATGCCAGTCAATTATAGCAGCAATATGCATGAGTTGCTCCGCAAATGATGTCTGCTCGGGCGTAGGCTTGAACCCATACTCACTCTCAGGCATTTTCTGTGCTACGTCAATCATATATTGACGTGATGTTTCCCAACGGTCGAGAAAATCATTCAGAAAAGCATCCTCTGGTACGTTGTTAGACGCAAAAGTAGCGGGCGGAAACATGGTGGCCGCCAGGGCTCCAACAGTTTTAAGTAGAATTCGACGCTTCACGGCTATGTAATTTTTAAGGTAATTTTTGTTTTCAGCCGAAACCGACATCATGGCAGGGCCGTTACCCGGATGTTTTTCTGCTCAATGCGCGAGAGTTCGGGTAGTTGCTTTGCTTCGTACCGGCGATCATAAGTGCCGACCGAGGTTGTGTCATTTGGGTCGCCTTTGTAGTTGATGTAATCTTGAAAGCGGATACCGCCTACCGTTTGCGGATTGATCGCTTTGCGGAAGCGGGGTCCACCTTCACTATACGCCAGGTAATCCATGGTGTGGGTCTGCTGGTTAAACCAGTAAAAGAACGTATCGCCATGATCCTCTCCACCCCCTTCGGCCCGAAACCTGACTCTGATTTTGTGGTACGCCTGCCCATCGATCTGGCTATCGCCCGCGTAGTCTGCCAGCACGGCCGGGTCCGCTAGCTTCTGGGGTAGCAGGACAAAATACGCAATGGAGTTGACGGCCCGGCTGTATTTTCCTATTTGTGCCGTGTCGAGTGTTTGACGCTGGCCATTCTGGTACCGGTTAAAATCGTTGTTGGTCAATACCTCCCGAATATGCCTATTTGATGAGTCCACGTGCGTCCGTTCGTAGCGAAACTGGCCATTACGGTGTTCAAGTGCGAGGTGAAATTTCCGGAAGTCAAACTCGATTCGCTTGTTCTGATAGCTATCTCCACCGTGGGCGTCAATGCTCTGCTCGATGATCGTTCGGGCGTTGTTTGATGGCTGGCAGCCAAACAGGCTGAACAAGGCAAGAAATAAAGTTGGGTGAAAACGTAGCATGGGGGCGAAAAAATTGCTGGGCGAAGACTGACCCTAAAGAAAAGCAAAAGACCCGCCAATTCCTCGGCGGGTCTTTCCATATGTATTAAATTCAACTGCTATTTGCCCTGACCGGTGTTGTTGCCCGAACCGCCTGTAGGGCTATCCGTCATAAACTGTAGCTTGTCGACGGCAAACAACGGTTTCTGACCAGCGCCCGGATTGACGAAAACCAGACAGAGCTTGTGCATCCCTGAAACGGGCTGGCGGAACGGTATATTGACCGGCCCCGTTGTTCCCATTTTAACATCCGACTCACCTAACAGCGTTCCGGTGGGCGAGTCGAGCCGGACTTCGAGTTTGCCACCGGCAACCTGATCGTTCGCGGCAAACACAGTGGGCGTAAGCCCCTGGATACCAGTCAGGTCGATGTCGTTGAACATCAGATAGCTGCCCGACTTTGTGCCAATAGCTGCCAGACCGAGTTTCGGAATCTCATACTCGAAGATATCCTGCTTTTTGTCGGCCGAAACGGCTTTGACGCTAGGTGACCGGAGGGCTACGCTCGTTGAGCCGGTTAGCGGACCAACCACTCCGTTGCCCCGGTCGGTATAGCTGGCCGTCAGGACGTAAGAACCTTCTTTTTTCTGCTGAGCCGGTACGTAGTTGCCCGCGAGTGGCTGCTTGTTGGCCGCCTTAT
>DATHAW010000116.1:0-6482 GCA_035296465.1 Spirosoma sp. | reverse complement strand
TATTTTGCGTTTGCCGATGTTTTGGAACCGCGTGTCGTCGTTTATTCTTGCCAACCGGGTGGTTATCCTGGCTGTTGTCTTCCTTGGTACCCTAGTCATGGGGTATCAGGCCAGCCGGGTCAGACTCTCCTATGAACTGGCCAAAATCTTACCCGTCACCGACCCGGAGTATCAACGCTACGAATCGTTTAAGGCCCACTTTGGACAGGATGGCAACGTAATGGTGCTGGGTGTTGAGTCGGACAGTATGTACCGGCTTGCGTTCTTCAGCGACTGGTATGCCCTGAGTCAGACCATCAAACGCATTGACGGCATCCGGGACGTAGTGGCCAATGCCAGTCTCTACGACATTGTTCGCGACGATAGTGCCCAGACCTTCCGCATCGTTCCGCTGGTGCCCCGACCCATCACCACGCAGGCTGGTATCGATCGTGTTCGGGAGCGTATTGCGCGACTGCCTTTTTACCGGGGCCTGGTGCAGGATAGCAGCGGCCGGTCCCATCTGATGGCCATTACCTTTGACCAGAAAGCGCTTAACACCAAAACCGGATTGCCATTGTCCGGCGCGTGGAAGCTGCAGCCGATTCGTTTGGAAAAGCCCATGCCCTAACGGTGCATATGTCGGGTATGCCTTATATCCGCACCGAATTCACAGCTAAAGTCAGTCAGGAAATGGGGCTGTTCATGGGACTGGCATTTTTAGTGACAGCCGTTATTCTGTTCTATTTTTTCCGGTCCATGACAATCGTATTAACGGCGCTGGCGGTCGTGGCGGTAGGGGTCATCTGGGCAACGGGGTACCTTGTCCTGCTTGGCTACGACATTACGTTGCTGACCGGCCTGATTCCGCCCCTTATCATCGTTATTGGGGTACCGAACGTTATTTTTCTGCTCAACCGCTACCACGAAGAGCTAAACCGGGCCCGGCCTGGACTGGCTGCGCATGGCCGGGAGCACATCAAGCACGATGCCCTGACCATTGCGACCAGTAAGGTGGGCGAAACCACTTTCTTTGCCAACATTACGACCAGCATTGGCTTCTTTGTATTTTACTTCACGGCCAGCCCGCTGCTGGTTCAGTTTGGGTTAGTAGCTGCGTTTGGCATCATGACCACCTACGTTGTTTCGCTGGTGCTCATCCCAATCATCTTTAGCTACCTGCCAACGCCCTCTCCGAAGCAGCGTGCGCACCTGGACCGGCGGCAAATCAACGGATTTCTGTCGTGGGTGGATCATATTGTCCATCACCGCCGAAAGGCCATTTATCTGTTCATCGCCTTCGTGACGGCGCTGAGCGTCCTGGGTGCACTGCGCATCAACGCAATAGGCTACGTAGTGGACGACCTACCCAAAAATGATCCGATCTACACGGACCTAAAATGGATTGAAAGCCGCTTCAAGGGCGTCATGCCGTTTGAGGTGAGTATCGACACCAAACGGCCGGGTCGGGTGCTGACGCCCCAAACGCTGACCAAGATCCGGCTCCTCGAACGCGAAGTGGGTACGTATGCTGAGTTTACGCGCCCGCTGTCGCTGGTAGAAGCGGTCAAGTTTTTTTACCAGAGCTACCGGGGTGGCGATCCCAAATATTACGCCTTGCCGGGTGCGCTCGAACTTGGCAAACTGGCGGCTTACCTGCCAAAGCGACAGCCCAGCGCCACCGGCGGCAACACGGCTTCAAATTTCAAGGCATACCTCGACAGCACCCGGCGCTACACCCGCGTCAGCTTTCAGATGCCCGACGTCGGCACGGTACGCACCACCCAGCTCCTGAATGAACTTCAGCCCAAAGTAGACTCCATTTTTAACGTCGACCGTGCTACAGGCAGACGTGTGGCACCCAATGAGCAATACGACGTCAGGATTACGGGCAACAGCGTGGTGTTTACCAAAGGCAACGATTACCTGCTGAAAAACCTGGCCGAGAGTACGATACTGGCCATTTTACTGGTGTCGGTTATTCTGGTCATTCTCCTGCGCGATATCCGGCTGAGCCTGATCGCAATTCTGCCGAGTGTGGTGCCGCTCATTGTTACGGCGGGTATTATGGGGCTGTTCAACATTCACCTCAAACCTTCAACCATACTTATTTTCAGCATCGCTTTCGGCATCTCGTCAGACGGTACCATCTATTTTATCACCAAATATCGCGATGAGCTACGGTCGGGCAAACTCACCCTCGACGAAGCCGTTTCCCGAACCATCCGCTACACGGGCCTTAGTATGTTCTACACGGCCATAATCCTGTTTGCGGGCTTCGCCATCTTCACGGCCTCCACCTTCCAGGGCACTGTCGCGCTGGGCATTCTGGTTTCCATTACCCTCCTGATGGGCATGGCCTCCAACCTGATTCTGCTCCCGGCCTTTTTGCTGACGGTAGACAAGCATCGTAAGAAGTGATGACATATATAGCGTGATGAGCTTATGTAAACTCACTACGCTATGCTTCACCCCTAAAATCACACTTCCTCCAGCACGGTGTCGAACGATACGTACTGACCGCCAAAGTGGTGCTGAACTCGCTGCTGCAGGGCAACCGCATGGTATTGCTGGTACGCTTCGTAGTCGGCCAATGTGCTGAAATCGAGCTGCACGGAATACGTTACGCCCCCATTGTCGAGTTCGGTCAGGAGCCGCCGGATTTTGTGGCCGGTGGGCAGACCCGTAGCCATCACAGCCGGGAGCTGAACGTTTTTCATCCAAAGCAGCCAGTCCGGGCCAACTTCCAGCGCAACGCTATACGTAGTGTTATAAAGAATCATACCGGACAAACAACCAAATGTCGGCGTAAGTTGACCATTTGGTTGTTTCTTTGCCCAATCAATAACTCTTTACCCTATGTATCCTGGATTAGTACACGCTCACTCGGGGCTTCGCTGGATTGTCCTTATTCTGTTGTTCGCTGCCGTAGCGGTGGCCATCGGTAAATGGCAGGGCCGCAGTGGCTACACCGAAGGCAACCGTAAACTGTATCTTTTTACCCTGATCGCTGTTCATACGCAATTACTCATTGGACTGGTGCTGTATTTCATTAGTCCTAAAGTTGATTTTGGTTTGATAAGCGAAAAGCTGTACCGGTTTTATACCGTAGAACACACGGCGGGGATGCTGATTGCCATTGTGCTGATTACCATCGGGTATTCGCGTTCCAAACGGGCTACCGACGCCGTCAAGAAACAACGGCTCGTCGGCATTTTCTACGGTCTCGGTTTAGTGTTAATTCTCGCTTCCATTCCCTGGCCATTCCGCATTCCTGGCGCGGGCTGGTTATGAACTGTTTTAGTTGACAATAAAAACCGCTTGACCTGACTCTTTGATGAAAAGAGTCAGGTCAAGCGGTTTTTATTGTCCTATAGCTGCAGCCTCTCACCACAATCTTAGGAAGTTTATTAACCAGAAATTATCAGTATAGGTATTTCATTTTCAGTTAGTTGACATATACAACAAGTAATAATTTAAAAAATAGTGTAGAAATAATTACCCATTTGTTTGGCATAAATTCCACAACCCCTTACTTTTATGGCACCTAACCTGTACTTAACTTATTTTTATGTTGAAGAAGATGCTCTTGACAGCATTTACTGTTGTCACATTTGGTCGCCTTCAAGCCCAGACCGTAACTGTACCCACCGTAGCTATTAATCAACCCACCGTAACTTCAAATAACCAGCCCACCGTAACTTCACATCACGAACATTTTTACGACAACATTCCACTCGTCAGCCACGTAATCGACTACGCCCGAAAGCACCTCTCCATCCGCTACCGCTCCGGTGGCACTACCACTCACGGGTTCGACTGCTCCGGTTTCACCCGCTTCTGCTTCAGTAAATTTGGCATATCGCTGCCTCATTCCAGTGCCGCTCAGGGCAATGTTGGTCAGGCAGTTGACAAAGAAGACGCCCAGCCCGGCGATCTGATTCTGTTCAAAGGCCACAGCACCAGCGGCTCACGAATCGGCCATGTTGGGTTAATTACGGAGGTCGTTGGCAACCGCATTAAATTCATCCACTCGGCCTGGAGCGGGGGCGTCCGTTACGACTACCTCAGTGCTGACTATTACCAGCGCCGGTTTATGGGGGTTCGGCGCGTTGTAACCCTGCTGGCGCAGCAGTAAAGCCAGGCTCCAGTTTTAACTAAACCTGGTACTTCTTTCCAAAGCCGAAGCCTAAGTTTCGGCTTTCATTTTTGCAGCCTGGTTCCAGCACCCTGTGCTACAGCAGCCGTTACCTCGTCGGCATCACAAATGATCACGCGCGTAACGCCGTTATCCAGCGCCCGGAACGCGTTGTCCAGTTTCGGAACCATGCCTTTGCTGATACTACCTACTGCTTTGTGTTCTGCATAAAGAGTCGGCGTCAGGGTAGCCATAACACTTTCATCATTTGCAGGATCAGCCAAAACACCTTTTTTTTCGAAACAGTACACGAGCGTTACGTCATTATGGTGTGCCATATCGACTGCTATGGCCGAGGCCATCGTGTCGGCGTTGGTGTTGAATAGTTCACCTGCTTCACCGTAGGTGATAGGGGCAAAAACGGGCGTCAATTCCTGCCGTAAGAAAAACTGGATCTGCCCCGAATCCACTTCCACGATATCACCCACCAGGCCATAATCGATATCTTTGACTGGTCGTTTGCAGGCTAGCACCGTACCCGCATCAGCACCAGTCATGCCAATAGCATTTACATCCAGCGCCTGTAGTTTGGCAACAATCTGCTTATTCACCAGCCCACCATAGACCATAGTTACTACGTCGAGCATGGGTTGGTCTGTGATGCGCCGACCCTCAACCATTGTCGTTTCAATACCTAACTTATCGGCCACCTGGGTAGCTATTTTCCCCCCTCCGTGAACCAGCAGTTTGGCACCGGGCAGAAGGGCGAAGGCCTTCAGAAAACGAGTCAGGGCGTCGGGATTGTCAATGACATTTCCGCCAATTTTAATAATCGTGAGTTGGGGCATGCTGTTTTAATGTATGGGCTGAGAAGCTTACTCAGAAACCTGTTCTTATGGAAGTTATTTTGTCATTCACAGCTATTAGCCGGTGCGGTTATAAATTCAGGAGGATTTCCTTCAACACCGCCTGCGCCGACCACTCGCGGTTGGCCGCCTGTTCGATCACCAATGACTGGGGGCTGTCGAGCACGGCATCAGCCACTTTCAGGTTGCGCCGAACGGGCAGGCAGTGCATAAACTTACCGTTGTTGGTCTGGCGCAGGTCGTTCATCGTAACGGCCCACGCGGGGTCCTGCGTCAGCACCTGGCCATACTGCGTGTAGGACGACCAGTTTTTTCCATAAATAAAGTCAGCTCCCTCAAAGGCTTCGGTCCGGTTATAAACTACACGGGCATTGCCGATAAATTCGGGCGCCAGTTCATAGCCTTCGGGATGCGTCACCACAAACTCTACCTTGCCTGACTGAGCGCGGGCGTTCATCCACTCGCAGAACGAATTAGCCACAGCTTGTGGCAGGGGTTTAAAGTGGGGCAACCAGGTCAGCACCACCTTCGGGGGCATTGGAGTGGCACCGGCAAACCGACCTAACCTGATTGATTGAGCTTCTTCGATGGTGATGCAGTCGGCCAGGGACTGAAGCGGGTGGCGCGTGGCCGATTCAAGGTTGACGATGGGAACCCCGGCGTATTTGGCAAACTGGTGCATCACCTGCTCCCGGTAGTCCTGGTCACGGTCTATAAGTTCGGCAAACGCACGAATACCGATGATGTCGCAGTAGCGGCCAATGACGGCAGCCGCTTCGCGGACATGCTCGGCTTTGTCGCCGTTCATCAGGACGCCTTCTTCCATTTCCAGCCCCCAGGAATCCTGCCCGACATTCATCATCATGACATTCAGACCGAGGTTCTGAGCGGCTTTCTGCGTACTCAGCCGGGTACGCAGGCTGGAATTAAAGAAGATAAGGCCGATGGTTTTGTTTTTGCCCAACTCTTGATCGGCAAAGGGATTGGCTTTGACATCACGGCCCGACTGAATCAGCGCGTCGAGGTCAGTGACATCGGCGAGGGAAAGAAAGTTAGTCATTGATTGATTTTAGGCGGGACTCAAGGCCTATGCACCGAATAGAGTAATCGTTTAGGAAAATACGCTCACTTCTTTACGCAAAGCTTCCAGGAACAAATCGGCTTCGTCGATACCTATGGCCAGCGAAGGCAGCAGGCGGATGGTGTTTTTTCCGGCCACACCCGTAAACTGCTTATGCCCAAATAATAAGGACTGACGTAACGCATCGACCGGAAAGTCATACTCAATCCCGATCATCAGGCCCCGGCCGCGCAGGTCTTTGTATCCACCAATTTCCCGGATACCGTCCATAAAATAGTTGCCCAGGCGTGTCGCGTTTTCAATAAGGCCTTCGTCGTTCATGATGTCGAGAACGGCAATTGCGGCTGTACAGGCCAGGTGATTGCCCCCGAACGTAGTGCCGAGCAACCCGTAACTGGCTTTAAACTTTGGCGAAATC
>DATHAW010000115.1:0-5136 GCA_035296465.1 Spirosoma sp. | reverse complement strand
TGGCAAACCAGTGGTAGACGTAGGCACGGGCAAGCCCATCGATAAGCAGAATTTCAAACAGGGCATGGTGTTCCGGTGCGATCCCGATGGAAAAAACGTGGAACTCCTGGGTCAGAACTTCCGGAACAACTACGAGGTGGCTGTCGACTCATACGGCACCATGTGGCAATCGGATAATGACGACGACGGTAACAAAGGCGTTCGGATCAACTACGTCATGGAATATGGCAACTACGGCTATACGGATGAGCTGACCGGCGCGGGCTGGCAGGCCAACCGCACAAATGCCGAAGCCGAAATACCAAAGAAACACTGGCACCTCAACGATCCCGGCAGTGTGCCAAACCTGCTTCAGACTGGCGCCGGTTCCCCAACGGGCATGATCGTTTACGAAGGCAAGCTGCTGCCCCAGCAGTTTCAGGGACAAATGATTCACTGCGATGCCGGGCCGAACGTAGTGCGGTCATACCCCGTGCAGAAGGATGGTGCTGGCTATAAAGCCGAGATCGTAAACGTGCTGGAAGGTGCCCGCGACCAGTGGTTCCGGCCGGCTGACGTGTGCGTAGCTCCGGATGGTTCGCTTATTATTGCTGACTGGTATGACCCCGGCGTGGGTGGACACCAGGCCGGTGACCAGAGTCGGGGCCGTGTATACCGCGTGGCACCGCCTAAATCGCCCTATACCATGCCTAAGGTCGACGTATCGACAACCGAAGGAGCTATCGAGGCCCTGCAAAGCCCGAATATGTCGATTCGGTACGCTGGTTGGCAGAAACTGAATGGCATGGGAATGAAGGCTGAAAAACCGCTCGTTAAATTTTATAAAGCCACCACCGATTCCCGCCAGAAAGCCCGCGCCCTGTGGCTGCTGAGCAAACTGCCCGATAATAAGGGTCAGCAATACGTAACGAGTGCGCTGACAGATGCCAACGCCGATCTGCGCATTACGGCGCTTCGGGCTGCGCGGCAGATGCCTGGAGACATTACGGCTACGGTGAAAAAACTGGTTAATGATCCTGAGGCTCAGGTTCGCCGGGAGTGTGCCATTGCCCTGCGCCGGAGCACATCGCCGGAGGCCCCGGCCTTGTGGGCACAACTGGCCAGTAAACACGATGGTAAAGACCGCTGGTACCTGGAAGCGCTCGGCATTGGAGCGGAAGGCAACTGGGATACGTATTATACGGCCTGGATCAGGCAGATGGGAACCGACCCGCTGGCTAATGCTGGTGGCCGCGACATCGTCTGGCGGGCCCGCACGAAAGAATCCGTGCCCCTGCTGGCCAAACTAGCTGGAGACCAGAACACGGACATCAGCCAGCGGCTGCGGTATTTCCGGGCATTCGATTTCAACCCTGGTGCCACTGAAAAGTCGAACGCACTGTTGGGCATTTTGCAGGCTAACAGCGGCTCAACCGGAGCACCTTCCGCGGACGTAACGAAACTGGCCCTGCGCCACCTCGACCCGGCTTTTGTGAAAACATCGGCGGTGGCGGCTAATGCGCTCACCAAACTCATGAATGACGTATACGGAACGCAGGAGTACATGGAGCTGGTGATGCGTTATGAGCCCGTATCGGAAAACGCACGACTGAAGCAACTAGCCGTTCAGAAGTCAATGGATATCATTGGCCGGGATGCAGCCAAGCAACTGCTGAAACAAAAAGGTGGGTCGATGGTGTGGGACGTCATTAACGGCCGGTCTGATGGTTCCGCTGATCTGGAGGCTGCTACGAATATGGTGATGGCCCTGCGCCGGGTTGGTACTAAAGAGTCGATTGGTATACTGCGGGAGATTGCTTTAGACGAAAAGCGGCCAATGGCCCTGCGCCGGGAAGCGACCCGCTCGCTGGGTGGCAGTAATGATGGCGAAGATGAAGTGGTCGCCCTGCTAAAATCCGGTGCTATCAAAGGTGAATACAAAGCGGCTGCTGTGCAGGGCGTTAGTGGAGCATGGCGTAAAAAAATTCGTCAGGAGGCTGCTAGCTACCTGGATGGTGGTGTCGAAACGGGAAGTAAAAAAATGCCCGCTATGGCTGAATTACTGGCCCTGAACGGCGATGCAACAAAGGGTGTCAACGTGTTTAAAACCAACTGCTCCGTATGCCATCAGATTAACGGCGAGGGGCAGGATTTTGGCCCCAAACTGTCCGAGATTGGTTCTAAACTACCAAAAGAGGCCCAGTACCTTGCTATCATGCATCCCGACGCGGGCATCAGTTTTGGCTATGAGGGCTGGGAAGTGAAGTTTAAAGATGGAAGCACCATGGCAGGGATTGTATCGAGCAAAACCGAGACCGATTTACAGATGAAATTTCCCGGTGGCGTCGTATCGAATTACAAAATGGCCGACGTCGTGTCGATGAAAAAGATGGACTCCTCCATGATGCCGTCGGGTTTACACGAAGCCATGAGTACGCAGGAACTGGTCGATTTAGTTGAGTACCTGGCTAGTATGAAAAAGAAATAATGTCGTTTCTTTGGAAGAGCAACTAGTGAGGGAGCATCTTCGGTTGGGAGGTGCTCCCTCATTTTTATAACCATAAACCTATCCTTTATTAGTCATGCAACGACGCAGTTTTGTGAAGTCTACCCTCGGCGCAGCCGGTTTGAGCGCAGCCAGCCTGAGTCAATCAGCAGCGGCCAATTGGCATGCGCAACCCAATATTTTAGCCAAAAATAACTTTAAACTTAAGTATGCCCCCCACGTCGGCATGTTCGTGAACAGCGCCGGTAAAGACCCTATTGACCAGCTAAAATTTATGGCCGACATGGGCTTTACAGCCCTGGAGGACAATGGTATGATGGGTCGTGATCCGGCTTTACAGGAAAAAATGGGCAAAGAGATGGCCCGACTTGGCATAACCATGGGCGTGTTCGTACTTGATAAAGGCGGCAACTCGCAAAACACACTGGCAGCCGGGAAGCCCGAATACATCGACATTTTTCTGAACGGCTGCCGCAAGGCGGTAGAAACGGCTAAGCGCGTCAATGCAAAATGGACAACGGTTGTGCCAGGCGACTTTGAGCGTAATTTGCCGATAGGCATTCAAACCGGACACGTCATCGACGCCTTACGCCGGGGAGCCGACATCCTGGCTCCAGCCGGTTTAGTAATGGTACTCGAACCGCTCAGCGATACGCCAAACCTGTTTCTGCGAACGTCAGATCAGACTTATGAGATCTGCCGGGGCGTCAACAGCCCGTCTTGTAAGCTTCTGTTCGATATTTATCACATGCAAAAGAACGAAGGGCACGTGATACCGCATATCAACTGGTCCTGGGATGAGATTGCTTATTTTCAGATAGGTGATAATCCGGGTCGGAATGAGCCAACAACGGGCGAGATTAATTACAAGAACATTTTCAAGCACATCTACCAGAAAGCCAAAGCGGAAAATAAAGAGTTTATCTTTGGCATGGAACATGGCAACTCAAGGCCCGGCAAAGAGGGCGAAATGGCCGTGATCAAAGCCTATGTCGAGTCAGATAGCTTCACTGTATAAACTATACCCTAATCGTTTTAAGCGCAGTCTGATAGCACAAAAAGAAGTACGGCTAAACAGTTTGAACTGTTTAGCCGTACTTCTTTTTGCGACGTACCGTAATAACCAACCAGGCTGGACAGGCTTACAGCACCACCACTGAATTTTCGACGGACGAAATTCCACTGGCTACGTATTTATCGGCAGCCCAATCATTTTCCCAAGTCGTACCATCCAGGATGTAGCGGTATTGGTATTCGCCACCCACGGGTAGTTCAACCGTCGTCTTGTACGAACCGTCTTTCTGCTTCTTCAGGGTCAGGGCACTAACATCCCAGCCATTGAATTCGCCAGCGACTGCGACCGTCTTAGCGCCGTTGACAGCTTCAGCCGGCAACGCGAACGTTACTTTGCAAACAGGCTTACTTTTAATAAATTGTTTGGCAACTGCCATAGTGAATCATTGTTTGGTTTGTTTCGTAAAATTATACACTAAAATAAATAAAGTCATAGCAATCAAATTGTTATGGGTATATATTCTTCTTATAGTGCTAATCAATGCATTTTGGTTTATAATTTTAAGAACGATCAAAATCCAAATTAATCAAATGGCATCTGTGGGCTTGACTGACTTGACCAGGCTGATAGATTAGATATATGTTTGGCTTTATAATGAAGCGCTTGCGAGAAAAAGGCATCGGTGAAGTGGCTCGATTACCTGATAAAGTAGGTTGTACTGGGTTCTCTACACAGGTGTGAAAAACTCATTAAATCTGGTAGCGCTGGTATTCACGCGTCCAGGTCCAGGCACCTAAAGCGGCAATAAAGCAAAACACAAAATACTCGATGCCAACCAGCTTAACATCTTTTGTAAAATACATATACGTCGATAATAGGTCAATCACGAGCCATACGTACCAGCATTCAACCCATTTCTCAATCATCATGAACGTACCGGCTATGCTCATTACAGTCGTGAACGAATCGAGGTACGGAAAGGCACTCGGCTTGCTGAATAATACGGGAAACAGGATGTGCAGGTTACTGGCAAAGTGGCCAAGCGCCACCGTAGCTACTACGCTCGCCAGCGTCCAGATCACTAACTGGCGGGGTGGCATTCGGGTAATACGTAGCGCCCGGCTAGATTTGGATTCTTGTATCACCGATTCGCCCTTTTCAGGATGTGTCCAGCGCCACCAGCCAAGCAGGTAGGTAACCAGGAAAAAAACCTGCAAAAACATGTCGGGGTATAATTGGACCTGATAGAACAGGAAGAAGAATAGAACTACACTAACAACGGCAATGGGCCAGGTCCAGACATTGTTACGCGCCACCAGCCAGGTGGCCAACCCACTGATTGCCACGGCGCAGAACTCGATGTAGCTCATTGGATAGCCCCACAGCGTAAAAAAAATCGTTTTTACGTCAAAAAAACTGGCCATACTCGGTAGTAATCGGGGGCGAATTTGCCTTTTAACCATCAATATTACGGAGCATTCCGCTTATCAAGTGATTCTGGATACCGATAAGTGCCCGCTCACCTTACTCAGACCTTTAGCTCATGCAAAAAATTGCCATGCTCGGGGGCGGCTTCATTGGCCGCTTCTATGCTGAATCGCTCCACGGTCAGCGCAGCCGCGACAAAGTCGTTGCC
>DATHAW010000114.1:0-5688 GCA_035296465.1 Spirosoma sp. | reverse complement strand
CGTGAAGATGAGTACATCTACGAAAAAGGACGATTAGTAAAAGTGATAAAGCACAACAAGCTAAAAAACTTTAATGTCCGGCTGCTGGATTGACGTACCAGCTAAGGGCTGAATGATAAAATTAACGCAGCGTTCGATGGGAACCTGCAAATTTACCAACGCCGGGTGCTCCATCCTGCTGGCTACGTAATGTTGAGCGTTTGCTTACATGGCTGTACGATAACCATAGCCCAAAAAATAACGGTAATGGAAGCCCTACTAGTCAATCACTCGCGGTCCCTGCCGGTTAATCTCCGAGACGTAGGCATCGCTAGTGACCCCAACGCTCAGAAAAGCCTGTTGCATAGCCGTCCCAACGCGTTCCGCTGTCTGACCATCGCGGCTGAGGGCAAACATAGACGGACCGGAGCCGGAAATACTGCACCCCAGTGCGCCGTTGTCCAGGGCCGCCTGCTTCGCTTCGTTAAATTCAGGAATCAGAATGGCACGTACCGGCTCGATGATTACATCGACTAATGAACGGCTGATGAGTGCGTAATCGGGGGTCATCAGGCCCGCAATAAGACCCGCTACGTTGCCCATCTGCGTAATGGTATTCTTTAGGGAGACCTCATTTTTCAGGATGAACCGGGCATCTTTGGTATTGACTTCAATGTCGGGATGGACAATGGTGCAGAACAGAACCGCCGGTGTATCAATCCGAATCACGTCCAGCGGGTGGTAGCTCCGAATCACGACGAAACCGCCAAGCAGGGCTGGCGCTACGTTGTCGGCATGGGCCGAACCGCAGGCCAGGCGTTCTCCTTCCATTGCAAACGGCAGCAGGCTCATTACGGGCAGTGGGCGGCCCATTAACTCGTTGACGGCGTAGACACCGGCTACGGCGCTGGCGGCACTGGAGCCTAAACCGCTACCCAGCGGCATCTGTTTGTGCAGCACTACGTCGATGCCAACGTCGGTTCGGCCGATGTGTTGCAGGTACGTCTGGATAGCAATTCCGGCGGTGTTGCGAGTCGTCTCACGGGGCAGGCGGCCGTCGTCGCCGGTGATGTTTGTAATGCTGACCCCCGGCTCATCGCGCCGGGTAAGGGTGATCTGATCGCCGGGACTGGCAACGGCAAAGCCGAATATATCAAACCCGCAGGCCACGTTAGCGACGGTAGCAGGCGCAAAGACGCTGATTGAATTCACAACAAGGAAGGTGGGAAAGACCCTGACCCGACTACAAGATTAACGTTTTCGGGCCGGAAAATCAATTTAGGGCGTCAGCAGTGAGCGGATTGCCTGGACAGAATACTGTCTTTCAGTCACCGGTCTGTCAACCAACTTACTAGCCAACGAATAGGCGTATCGTATTGAATAAATGAACTTTGGAGTTCAGTGATATAAGCCGCCTGGTAAAAAAATAGCTAATTAAGTAAGGAATTTAAAGGGGCATTTTTGTTTGTTGGCTACAGTCAGTACATTTCCTGTCGCATTAACCATGTAATGGATCAATTCATGATTGCTTTTCGAACCGCCCTGCTGATTGGGGTATGCACTCTGGCACTGGGTACAACTGTAACCGCGCAGCGGTCGGTCATCTGGCAGGAGAAGCCGGGCACTTGGTCGGTAAACGCGGGGTTGGGTGCCACGCGCTACCTGGGCGACCTGGAAGAACGTTTCAATCTAGCTCACCTGCAATTAGGCGTAGCCATTGGTGGGGCCGTTACGTACCGTAAAACCGATCAGCTGGCACTGCGGGCCGACGTTCAGTTGTATTATATCCGGGGCGCCCACGAGCACACCTATCTGGCTTTCAACAACCTGTCATTTCGTAGTTTAAACCCCGACGTGTCAGTTGGTGTGCAATATGACTTCTGGTCGTCGAAAAATAAAAACTACGCTGTTGTTCCGTATGCCATAGCGGGTGTTGGATTGACTTACATGACGCCCAGGGCAAAATATAGAGGTAACTCGTATAGTTTGGCTCCATTGCGCACGGAAGGGATTGCCTATAACCGGTTACCGATTATTATGCGGTATGGTGTTGGCGTACCGGTATTCAGCACAGAACGCTTCAAGGGAACCATCGAAGGCGTTTATACCCACGTCTTCAGTGACTACCTCGACGATGTTAGTACCCGATACGTAGACCGGAGTGGTATGACTCCTCTGGCAGCCGCCTTATCCGATCGGGCACCCGAGGTCGGCACTGCCCCAAACGCCCCTGGTGCCAAGCGGGGCAACAGTAAGCGTAATGATGGCTATCTGACACTGTCTGCCCGGGTCGTCTTTATCATCATTACACCCCAGCAGCGCCTTTACCGGCGTATGTTCGGTGGTTAGGGTTTTGAGGGGGTTTGACTTATTTTTGGGCATTCATCCTGCAGAATACCGCCCAACATTAGAATGAGTCCAGCCACGTTTACTGACGCAATCCAACAGCAGCTCCAGCTTACTCAATACGGCCAGTATCCGCCTGAATTATACGATCCGATCCGTTATATAATGAGCCTTAGTGGCAAACGGATGCGTCCGTTGCTGACACTCATGGCGGCTTACCTGTTTACGGATGATTGGCGGAAAGCTATCCAGCCGGCCCTGGGGGTGGAGGTGTTTCATAATTTTTCGCTGATGCACGACGACATTATGGATCAGGCGCCCCTGCGCCGGGGTCAGCCAACAGTGCATGAAAAATGGAACCAGAATATTGCCATTCTGTCGGGCGACGTGATGCTGGTAAATGCCTACGAACTATTGCTTGCTGTCGACGCCGACAAACTTAAGCCAGTGATTTCCCGTTTCAGCCGGACGGCTGCTGAAGTATGCGAGGGTCAGCAGTTAGACATGAATTTTGAGACGCGCTGGGATGTAACCGAAGACGAATACATTCAGATGATTCGGCTGAAAACGTCGGTTTTGCTGGGCTATTCGCTCGAACTCGGTGGGCTGATTGCCGGGGCCGATGCCGAAACAACGCGCCATCTCTATGAAGGTGGAGTAAACATTGGCATCGGGTTTCAGTTGAAAGATGACCTGCTGGATGTGTATGGAGACCCAGCCAAGTTCGGTAAGCATGTGGGGGGCGACATCCTGGCCAATAAAAAGACGTTCCTGCTCATTGAAGCCCTCCAACAGGCGCAAGGGCCCGTTCGGGATGACCTGACCAACTGGCTTCAAAAACCCGTAACCGATAAGGGCGAGAAAGTGCAGGCAGTGACCGCCATTTACGAACAACTGGGCATCCGTCAGATTACCGAATCCCGTATTAGTGAGTACTTTGCGCGGGGTTTTGCCAACTTCGACCAGATCACTGCCGATCCAGCCCGCAAAGCGTTCCTTATCCAGTTTGTTCGGCAACTGGCCGAGCGGGAAAGCTAAACAATATACTGATTCAGGAACCAGGCCTACCCAGTTCATGAATCATTCATTAGCCATTCATAGGGTCTGTTACCCGTCCATCATGAGCGTTACGCTGATTATAATAGTCATAACCGTTGGTATAAGTTTTTTCGCCTGGAACAACGCATCGCTCATGGATCGGTGGATTATGAACCCGTATCAGGTAGCCCAGCGGGGTCAGTATTACCGGCTCCTGACGTCGGGCTTTCTGCACGCTGACTGGGGGCATTTGTTCTTCAATATGTTCAGCCTGTACATTTTCGGCGGATTTATTGAGCAGCTATTTGGTATGCTATTTGCCACCTACGCGCCCATTTATCTGGTTGGATTTTATCTGGTGGCCATCTTGGTGTCCGACATTCCAAGCTTTTTGAAACACCGCAACGATCCTGGCTATAACTCGCTGGGAGCGTCTGGTGGCGTATCGGCCGTTATTTTTGCGACAATCCTGTTTAGTCCACTAAACAAAATTTGTTTGTATTTCGCCCTGTGTGTGCCAGGCTTCATATTTGGTGCTTTGTACCTGGCTTATTCCTATTACGAGTCCCGGCGAGGTCTGGGAAATGTCAATCACGACGCTCACTTTTATGGTGCCCTGTTCGGCATTTTGTTTATGATCGTGATTTATCCGCCCGCGCTGCCCAATTTTTTTCAGCAGGTAGCCGGTTGGCGCATGTTCTGATTATGGTCAGGCTGCTTTCTCAACCTTATCCGACCGAGGAGCCAACACGTCGTCGACTTACAAGAGCTGCGTTCATCGGCTTGTTTATTGGGCTATTCCTGCTGGTATTTCAGCCATTTGGATTAGATGACTGGCAAACGCCGGCCAGGATGGGGAAAATGTTGGGCTTTGGATTGGTTACGTTCGGGGTAATGATTGCCGATTCGTTTCTTCTGCCATTTCTGTTCCCGCGCTACTTTTCGGACCTCCAATGGACAGTTGGCCGCGAAATTACCCGTACGCTTTTGCTCTTGTTCGTTATTGCCATTGGCAATCGGGTTTACCTGGGCTGGCTTTTGGGTGCTTCGGCAGTAACGTATGGCTGGTTAGAGATGATCGCTATGACCTTTGCGATTGGTATTTTTCCAACGGTTGGTGCGGTCCTGACCAGGTACATCGTTCAATTGCGCCGGTATTCTCAATCGGCCGCCCAACTTCGCCCTTACTCGGCATCACCAGCCCAAGGAGAGCCACCGATGCGGGATCGGGTGTTAGGGAGTCGCGTAGCGGACAGACCCAATCTGGCCTTAACGCTGGTTGCTGATAACGAAAGAGATACGCTTGTCATTAAGGCCAACACCCTGCTATTCATTGAATCGAGCGACAACTACTGCACGGTTGTTTACCTGAAAAGCAGCCCGGCCAGCACCAGCCAACCTGTTAAACCCCTGCTGCGCAGCAGCCTGAGCCGACTCGAAACCCAGATTACGGGACAAATCAATTCAGGAACAGGGGAGTCCGGACAGCCGCGCATTGTCCGTTGTCACCGCTCATATGTTGTCAATCTGGACCGGGTGGAACGGGTAACTGGCAATGCACAGGGTTATAAACTGCACTTGTTTGACGGGCAGTTTCAGGTGCCAGTAGCCCGACGGTTCAACGATAGTTTGATAAGCCGGCTAAAATCAATGAGCTAAGTGTTTCCGTTGGCCTCATAGGCGTTGCCAGACGTCCCCACTGGTTCCAATGGCCCCATAATCGCGCTAATCAGCCCTTTTTCAGGCCGGGTAGTATGATAGATGGTAGGTTTGCTTCATCAAAATGAACGCAAAAAAACCATGAAAACGATTGTTACGTCCCTGCTCATTATTCATGTTGCTACTGGTTGTATTGCCCTGCTGGTTGGTCTGATTCCCATGTTTGCTCAGAAGGCGAATCGCCTGCACAAACGCGCGGGTATGGTGTTTGTCTATTGCATGTGCAGCGTCGCCGTAACGGCCCTGCTACTCTGCCTATTGCAGCCCTTTAAAATGATGCGGCTGTTTCTGACGGGCATCGCCGTATTTAGTTTTTACCTGACCATGACGGGCTGGCGGGCTACGAAGCAAAAGAAATCGGGGCCAACTGCCGCTGACTGGGTTCTTACCTACGTGACGTTGGCCGTGAGCGCAGCGATGACTGGCTTTGGCGTATACCTGCTCGTGGTGCGTGGCGTGTCGTTCTTTCCAATCCTGTTCACTTTCTTTGGTGTACTGACAGGGGTATTTGCCCGTAAAGATGCCCGTCAGTTCGGACAGCCAGCCGAAAAAATGGGTTGGTTTTTTCAACACCTTACCCGAATGGGTGGGGCCTATATTGCTACG
>DATHAW010000113.1:0-9130 GCA_035296465.1 Spirosoma sp. | reverse complement strand
TGGTGCAGCGGGCAGCGGCTTCTCAGGAGCGGATCAACGAGTTTCTCCATATCAAAACCGACATTGTCTCGCAGAAAAACGTACAGCGGACCATCAATGGCGAGATCGAATTCAAAAACGTCCGGTTTGTGTATCCCGATTCGGGCATTGTTGCCATAAAAAACTTCTCTATGCACGTTCAGGCGGGCGAAACGGTGGCAATTCTGGGCACAACCGGATCGGGCAAGAGCACGTTGGCCAACTTGCTGACACGCATGTACGACGTAACGTCGGGTGAGATTCGGGTGGATGGCGTTCCGCTAAAAGACTACAACCTAACTAGTATTCGGGAGCAGATGGGCTACGTACCGCAGGATGTGTTTCTGTTCTCTGAAACGATTAGTAACAATGTGCGCTTCGGCAAGCCCGACCTGCCGCAGGCCCGCGTAGAGCAGGCCGTCCGTGATGCCGATCTGTATCAGAACATCATCGACTTTCCCGAAGGATTCGAAACGCGCGTTGGCGAGCGGGGCGTTACCCTCTCGGGTGGTCAGAAACAACGGCTAAGCATTGCCCGCGCCATTGCCCGCGACCCGAAAATTCTGATTCTTGATGACTGTCTGTCGGCGGTGGACACCAACACCGAAAACATCATCCTCAACAACCTCCGGCGCATCATGGCCGACCGCACATCGGTAGTCATTTCGCACCGTGTTTCGTCGGCGAAGCTGGCCGACTACATCATCATGCTCGACAAAGGCGAAATTGTGGAGCAAGGCACCCACGAAGACCTGCTGGCTGGCAACGGTGCCTACCGCGAACTGTATGAGAAACAGTTGCAGACAGAAGAAGCCTAGGGGGTAGTTCGCCTGATGGGGCTTTTGTCTCTCCAAGGTTTACTGATGAATCCTATTCAACAAAATGAATGCCTAATAATTAGTGGAGCGAGATTCAACGGTCCAATCTGAACCAAGTACCCCAAAAATCAGATTCTGTACGTATGTCTTCATCACTACGTTTAGAATTGTTTACGCCCGTAACCGACGACAGGCCGGTGTTTGTCACGGGCAACTTCTGCGACTGGCAGCCCAATCTGGAGGCTTTCAGAATGCAACCCGTTGGCAAAGGCCAATACTCATTTACCTTCCCGGCCGATTTATCGCTGCCCGAAACACTCGAATACAAATACAACAAAGGCGGTTGGGATCATATCGAGTTGAGCTCGGCGGGGGAAACAACTCCTAACCGCCGGATCGGTTCCCGACCACACGACGAGCCCGATATTGTGCCGCACTGGCAGTGGTTTGGTCAGCCGTTCAACCCCGAATTCCTGCCCAAATTAGTTGGCGAAGACTTTCACCTGCCCCAACTTGATACCAGCCGACGGGTAAACATTTTGCTGCCCTACGATTATGAGAATCAGCCGGAGAAGTCCTACCCGGTTTTGTACATGAACGATGGCCAAAACCTGCTGGGTGAGGGCACTGGGTATGGCAGTTGGCGCGTGGACGAGAAAATGGCTATTCTGGCCAGTCGACGCCATCACGAATTGATAATTGTGACCATCCACCATGGCGAAGAGCAGCGTATTCAGGAATATACCGTCGAGCAAACCCGCATGGCGGGTCGGGGACGTGGTCGACAATACCTGAAATTCATCCGCGAAACGCTCAAGCCCGTTATCGACGCGAACCTGCGTACACTGCCCGGTGCCGAAAACACGGGCATCGGGGGTAGTTCGCTGGGTGGGTTGATTAGTGTGTACGCCGGTATGATGCATCCCGACGTATTTGGGCGGTTGATGGTGTTTTCGCCTTCGCTCTGGATTTCTCCCAAGATTTATTTTGACGCCATTCAGTTTCAGGCTCCCGTGCCTATGCGGGTTTTTGCCTATGGCGGAGAGGCCGAATCGAAGTATATGGTCCCCAACCTCGAACGCTTTAAAGTAGCTCTTGCCAAACAGCAGTACGGTGGCAACCCAATTGACATCCACTTATCCATTTACCCCGACGGCACCCACCAGGAGATTCACTGGAGTCGCGAGTTTCCCCGCGCGGTCGAATGGTTGTTTTACGGCGTACACGTAGGGTAATTGAAAACTTGGGTACGGCTGCTGCCCATGAATGAGTCATCTTTCATCTCAACGCAACAATTTTCAAACTGGAATGCAGATAGTAATCGAAACGCAATCCGCTCCCACTGACGATCTCGTCATTCCCGTTGTTCAGTCCGATAACTTACCCGATCAACTGACTGGTATTGGGCAAGCACGCCAGGTGCCACCGTCAGTGCTCCAGCGTGATTTCTCGGCCGACGCCAACGAAGTGTTAACGATCTATGGCCCCGACGGACAACGTACCTACCTGCTTGGTCTGGGCAAAAAGCCACAGCCGATGGACTGGCTGCGAGCATTTAGAAAGCTGTTTTTCAACCAGAAAGGCAAAATCACCCACCAGATCGGGATCGATCTTCTGGCGTTCGATGGACAGATAGTCGAGGCCGTTGTGCTCGGTGTGCTGGGGGGTGGGTATGACCTCGGGCTATATAAAACTGACAAAACCGATACGTCGGTTTTCTTCGGGGATGAGGGGCAACTAACACTCTACGTACCCGCCGATCAGCAACAAACGGCGCAGGATGGCCTGACACGGGCGGAAGCCATTGCCCCAACGCAGCGTGAAATGCTCGACCTGATGAACGCACCCGCTAATTATAAAACCCCGCAGATGCTGGCCGACTGGGCAGTCAATTCCGGGCAGCGGTACGGGTACGATGTAACGATTCTTGACAAATCCGAGCTGGAACGGCAACAACTCGGGGCGCTACTAAGCGTTAGCCAGGGCAGCGACGTACCGCCGGTGCTGATCGTGGCCGAATACAAACCTGAGAGCACTGAGACGCTACGTACCGTAGGGCTGGTTGGGAAAGGCGTGACCTTCGATACGGGCGGAGTTTCTATTAAAGCATCGGCCAACATGCACCTGATGAAAAGCGACATGGGTGGTGCAGCGGCTGTTCTCGGTACGCTCGAAGTGGCCGCAAAACTCAAACTTCCGGTTCACGTAATCGCTATTGTTCCCGCAACAGAAAATTCAACAGATGGCCGCTCCACCAAGCCTGGTGATGTAATTACGTCCTACAGCGGCAAGACCATCGAAATTATCGATACCGACGCCGAGGGGCGCGTGATTCTGGCCGATGGCCTGGGCTATATGCTCCGAAACTTTCAGCCCGATGTCGTCATTGACCTCGCCACGCTCACGGGGAGTGTGATAGCTGCGCTGGGCTATCACGCGGCCGGGCTGTTTACCCAAAACGATCACTTAGCGACTCAGCTTGCCGAAGCCGGTACCCGCACCGGTGAGCGACTGTGGCGGATGCCGCTCTGGGACGACTACCGGGAAGACATCAAATCAGACGTAGCAGACATTAAAAATTTCAGCGGCAAGCCCATCGCCGGGTCCATCAGTGCTGCCAAATTTCTGGAGTATTTCACGGAAGATCACCCTGCGTGGGCGCACCTGGACATTGCCGGTATGGCCTTTGCCGACACGGAATTTGGGTCGCAGAAGAACGCAACCGGCTTTGGGATTCGGTTATTGGTTGATTATCTCAAAAATGTGGTGTAGTTTGGATACTTCAGTTTGTGGTTAGCTAACCCACTAGGGCACCCACCAAACTCTGTAACCAAGAACAACATCCTCCAACTACGGACCTTCAACTTCTTTCCTATGAATCAGTTAGCGTTTCTGTGCATTGCTACGTTCCATAAGGGACAGGAATTCATGCGATCCTGTAAGGCGTTGGGCAATACGGTCTACCTCCTCACCGACCATAAGTTAGCCAATGCCGAGTGGCCGCTGGACTCCATTGACGACGTTTTTTACCTGTCCTCGTCGAGCAACGCCCCCCACGATCTGGAACAGATGCTGACGGGGCTGGCCCACGTAATGCGGTCGCGCCGGATCGACCGGGTAGTGGCGCTGGACGATTTCGACGTGGAAAAGGCAGCACTCATCCGCGAAACGTTCCGCATCGATGGTATGGGACAAACCACCGCCCGCTACTTCCGCGATAAGCTCGCCATGCGCATACGGGCCGCCGAGGCCGGCATCCGCGTACCCGCTTTCAGCCCCATCTTTCATAACGATACGGTTACGCATTTTCTCCAGACGACAGAAGCGCCCTGGTTGGTAAAACCCCGGTCAGAGGCATCTACGACCGGCATCCGCAAAGTTTACTCGCTCGACGAAGCTTGGCAGGTAATTGATTCGCTGGGCGAAACCCGGCATGAGTACCTGATCGAGTGCTTCAAACCCGGCCGCGTTTACCACGCCGACGCGCTGTCGCTGGACGGAAAAGCCGTGTTTACGCGCGTGAGTCAATACCTGGCGACGCCCATGGAGGTTGCCCATGGGGGCGGGGTGTTCCGCACCGGAACCCTACCCAGCGATACGCCGGAAGTGTCTGCCATTCAGCAGCTTAACAATGAAGTGCTCGAAGCCTTCGGAATGCGCCACAGTGCCTCCCACTCCGAATACATCCTGGGCGACCACGACGGGCAAGTGTATTTTCTGGAAACGGCCTGCCGCGTGGGTGGTGCTTTCATTGCCGAAATGGTGGAGGCCGCGTCGGGCGTAAACCTCTGGCGCGAGTGGGCTAAGCTCGAAACGGCCGTTGCCCGCAAAGAGCACTACGTTCCGCCCGTCGATACGCCCCATCAGGCCGGGCTGATCGTGTCGCTGGCCCGGCAGCAATGGCCGGATATGTCCCTCTTCGCCGATGAGGAAATCTGCTGGCGCATAAACAAGGAATACCACATCGGGCTGATCGTTCGCTCCAGTGATCAAACTCGCATTCTGACCCTGCTGGATGAGTACATGAACCGCATATACGACGGGTTCCATGCGTCAGCCCCGGTGCCGAACAAGGCAACAAGTTAGTCAATGGCTCAATTCAGGTTAGGCTCAATCAAATCCCAGAGATTACCGTACAAATCAGCAAAAACGGCCACCGTACCATAGACTTCTTCCGCAGGACCGCGCCTAAAACGGACGCCCTTAGCGGTCATTGCGTGGTAATCGCGCCAGAAATCGTCGGTGTGGAGAAACAGGAAAACCCGCCCACCCGTCTGATTGCCAATGCGGCTGCGTTGTTCATCACCGTCGGCTTTAGCCAGCAACAGGGCACACCCACCCTCGCCCGGCGGTGCCACCCGAATCCACCGTTTGGTGTTGCTCAGGACGGTATCTTCCAGCAAAATAAAGTTTAACGTTTCGGTATAAAACCGGATGGCCTCATCGTAGTCATCGACGATCAGGGCCAGGTGGACTAGGCGCTGGTTCATGTTTTACTGGCTTATTTTTTCCAGCAGCCCCATCATCATCTCCTCAAAATACGCCCCGTTATACGGTCCGAACCAGTTCATGTCGCGGGTTTCGTAGGTTTGCCGGTTGTAGTAACGGTCCGGCGTTACGTAGCCAATGTAACCACCATCAAAGCTGGTAATCATCAGGTTGATGTCCTTCTGCCGGGCCAGCGGTTTGAAGTCTGCCACGAACTCGCCGGAGAAATCGCAGGGCGTACCCAGCAGTACCGTGTTCCCGATCCGCAGGGCTTTCAGATCCGACGGGTAGTCGCCATAGATGGCGTAGAACAGCCACGGCCGCACCCGCCAGTTGCCAATTACACGCGGATGTGGCTCGCGCAGACTCAGGGGTAAGGTCAGCAGGGACAGAGCACTGTCGGGGCGGGTCCTGATTTGGGGTACGGCCCGCTCAATCAGCCGGGCTAAATCCCCGGCGTAGTTACGTATTTCCTGAAAATCGGTTTTACCCCTTGCCTTTGGAGCCGTGCTGCCTACGGTCCCCGCCATAAACAAGGCAAAATCCGCTGATTTCTTCTCCAGGCGATCCACTAATGAGCCTGGATAGTCGCGGCTCAGGAAGTCGCCATTACTACCGTTGAAGAGTGTAGCGTGCCCCGCAAACGTCAGGAGCAATGCCGACGCACCATTCTGCTTCTGGAGTTTCAGCAGCCGAATCTGCCCATCGAGCGGGCGGGTGGGGCCGGAAGACGCAATGCGGCTGGTGATATAATCAGAAGCGTTGGTTTCGGCATAGCCGATACGTACCGGGGTCAGGCTCGCCTGCGCGTTGCGGATGGCTCCCAGAATGCCGTCCGTGATGCGCGTCACGATTTTTTCGTCGTAGCTTCCGGCAATCAGGCTACCAACCAGCCCCGGAGCCCAGCCGCCTACGCTGTTGTGCGAATGAATGGCGCCTATATACACGTTTTCCCACCGCAAGCCCACTTCTGGTAAGCGCTTTTTAAGCGATTCTGTTACGGTTGGGGGCGTAATGAGCAGGTCCAGGCCTACGACGGCGACACGGGTACCGCTATTATCGAGAACAATGGCCCTGGCGAAAATTGAATCGCTCACAATGCGCCAGTGGCGGCCGCGCCGAATGCCGTAGCCACCCGTAGGTGTAGTATAGGGTGGGGTAATATTAATTTTTGACCAGCCCGCCCGCATTGGCCCTTTTGCGGTTGGTGGTGGCGAGAGTTGTGCCAGCCGTTGCTTTGTCTGTGCGTAGTAGGGCATCTGGCGGTAGGGCGTATCGTCTACCGGGGCTAGGCTAACCGCCAGGAACAACGTGATAAACAGGATAAGCCCCAGCAGGACCTTCAAAAAAATACGGACGACTTTCATACAGCACGGTCACCTGACGAGGTCTATTTACCGCAAGCAACAAAAAAACGACCGGATCCGAAAAGACCACCAAAAAAGGCACCGGAGAAACTCTCCGGTGCCTTTCGGTCATCTGCCAGTTTCCCGGCTCCTCAAACTAACGGTTGATAACAGGTCGTCGCCATCGGATGGTGTCAGCGCGGCCTATAAATGGCTTTCTATCTTAAAGGAACGGTGTGGCAATGGCCAGTACCTGAGCCATCGTCAGCGGTTCGTCGAACGCTTCGCGAAACGCATCGTCTTTTATGCTGGTTACGTTTGGCAGCGTCTTCAGGTTAACCCCAGCCTGGCTGAAAGTGGTTTGAGCCGGATTGGATACCCAGCCCTTCATACCCTGTATCCGCCGTACTTCCGACGCATGCCGGGCTTCAACTGAGTGAATCTGCAGCGCCGTCTGCAGGATTGCTTTATCATTGATAAGCGCCCCAGCCTGCCCCTTATAAGCCGCTACACCCGTGTCTTCCAGCACCTGCGCCGTGGTTAAGAACGTTTTATAGTCCGTGAACATACCAGCCGGGAACTTAAATGTAGGCTTAGCCACAGCGGCCGCTCCCAATGCAGTTTTCAGCAGCGCTACGTGCGCAGCTTCGTGCTTGCTGATCTGGGTAATGACAGTCCGGTCAGCGGCCGGAACCAAATTGGCGGCAGCCAGACCAAGACGATAGAAATCGTCTTCCAGGTACTCAAGCGTCAGGGCGTAGTTCAGGACGTCAACTGCCGCTTTTGAAGCAGCACCCGCCTGCGCATATGCCTTGTTGAGCGTGGCAGCCGCAATTGCAGGGATACCGGCAGCGGCCATTTTAGAACTTATCTTGAACAGATTCCGGCGCGAATAGAAGTTAAAACGCTCGTTCGCTTCGGGATCGATTTTCTCGATTTCAGAAATTATATTGAACAGATTCATAAGGCTTTGTCAGATTTACTGGGGAAGATTTGCTCCGGAAATTTTCGTTTTTACAAACGGCTGTGCTGTTGTCAGGACGGCCGCTGGCTTAAAGGCTACGTCGAGGCCGGTGGCAGGAGCCACTACGTCGTCGCCGGCGAAATCAGCCGATTTAGGGTTCAGCAGGTCGCGGATGGCGGCTGCGTGACGCGCTTCCACCGATACAATTTTTCCGGCTACCAGCAGGAAGTCTGCACTCTTCAGGAGGTTACCCGCCCCATTGTAGGCTGCTACACCTAAGTCTTCAAACGCCTTGGCCGTACCCAGTACGCTGGCCCGGTCGGCGAAATTCACTTTGCTGAAGTCTGGCTCCAGCGCACCAATTGCCATGTTACCAAGGGCTGCCTTCAGAAATTCGCGGTGGATGATTTCGTGATCGCGGATGTCGGTCAGCAGCGTCATTTCGGCCGCCGGCATATTTGCATAGGGCTTAGCAACAACCTGCGTATAAAAAGCGGCTTCCAACTGCTCCAGCGCGTAGGCGTAGTTCAAAATACCCGTATCGTCCTTGCCCAGATCCACGGTGGTCTCACCGACGGGAACTGTAGTTGGATTTTCTACTGCGTTCTTGCAGGATGCTATCAGGGCACCACCGGCGGCAAAAGCCCCGGCATTCCGCAGAAACAATCGGCGGCCAACCATGACCGGCTCCATTCCACCCGGCAGCGTTGTCAGGCCCGATGATTGCTGTTGCTTGCTCATATCGAAATTCGTTAAGTATATTAAATAGCCCCGTTTTATATGAAAGGCTTATGTCATGTACGGGATTTAGGCGGGTATGGATTTAATTTGTTCAAACAAGCCCAAAAAACACCTTCCTACCGAGCAGCATTTTGCCCGAAAAACCACAGGCATCCGTATGGCTCCCAGAGAAGCTGCAGTAGCTGGTTAGATAGGGGGAGGCTATTATATTCTGAACTCAATACCGAATTACGGGAAAGGGTGACTCCTTCCGTCGGCTATTCGTGGGCCTTACCCAATGGGGTTTAAAATCTGGCATTCCGAATTCTATTTCATTCGCCCGTATCAGAATCGGCGGCATCTACGGGTTTGGATTCAGGCGATCCTTTCTGACGCAGGAAGATGGAAAGAACGACAATCGACAGCACTGACAGAAACTCGCTCTGCCAATTTTGCAGCGACTGAAACCAGAACTCACTCGTACCCATAAACTCCCATAGCGAGAGCATATCCGATTTTCCTTTCAGAACCTGTTCAGTGTTATGCGCCTTTAGCCCACCTAACGCGTGTAGCCAAAACGTAAGGGCGAACAAGGTGAAAAAGGCGATACCCATAGAATTCTCATACAGTTTTAACACCCAACCACCCCGACGAACAGGCCAGGGCGCACCTGGTCGATTAGGTGATGGCGGGCGGTCAGCGGGAGAATCTTCATCTAAAGGTTTAGATTCGGAAGAGCCTTTCTGAAAGAGCCAGATTGTTAGTACTACGTAGAG
>DATHAW010000112.1:0-1713 GCA_035296465.1 Spirosoma sp. | reverse complement strand
GTTTGGCAAATTCAATTGACTTCTGGTAATACGTCTTTGCTTCTGTCAGATTTTTATAGAATAAGTGGTTGACATAGCCTAGAATGTAAGCGGCCGTTCGTCCACTGATACCTTCGTAGCCCGATTGGCTACGTTCAATTTTGGCCAAAATGCTTTTGGATACTTTCTCCGCTTCGGCCAGATGACCCTGCGCAAACGCAGACCGGGCGTAGTAACGCTCAAAAAACGGGTTATCAGGATATTGCTCGGTCATGTACTTAGCCATATCGTAGGCCTTGTCGTGCTGGTTTTCCATACTATAAATCTGAAGTAGGAAATAGCGGGCCTCCACACGGGTATAAAACGCTGTGTTTGCTGTTTTCTCCAACTGTTTGATGCCGCTTTGCTTATTTCCCTTAGGGAATAAAGACAGAACTGGCTTTAACAGCGGGTAGTTTTCAGGAATCCACTGCGCGTAGTAATTGTACATGCCGTCGCCGAAGAGCAGTTCGGGACTGAAATCGGCGTTACCCTTGCACTTGTCGAAATACTTGAGCGCGTTTTTGCCGGCTAACGTTGCCTTCGTCCACTTTTTGCGCTCGGAATACAATCGACCTTTGAACGCATAGGCTGCTGCCAGAAAAAACGCCGGTTCGAGTTTGTTGTCGCTGTCTTCATACAGATTCTCAGCCAGCGTAATGGTTGAGTCCATGTAGGCCAGGCATTTTTCATCATAGTCGGTAACGTCCGTATTGGGCACGATCTTCCACCACTCGGCCAGACCCATCATAAAATAAGGCATGGGGTGTTTCGGGTAGCGTAGGCGCAGCCAGCGAAACTCCTTGTCAGCTTCGTGGAACTTGTAATTATACATCTGATTGATGGCCTCAGCCGACTCTATCTGAACGCCGGGATGCTTCAACAATCCATTATAAACTTTATCGAACGCCGACGGATCATACAACTGGGCCTGCACCAAACCAGCCAGTCCCGTCAGGCATACCGTCAACAACAATTTTTTCATTGAGCTTAAGTGAGCAATTAAGTGAGTAAGCCACGATTAGTGAGCAGTAGCTTACGTAGCATCAAATTAAATTTACAGTACTACGCATTACTAACGCAGACCAGACACAGTACGTTTGCCCCCGGTTATTTTTGGGCCAAATTTTGTCGGCCAGCCACCACCAGCCGTATCTTTGAACTTGGCCTATGCACTCATGCTAATCATCAACGACAAGTCATTCAGACCATACATTTCTGCCGATGCCATCCAAACGCGGATTCAGGAACTGGCTGGGCAGATCAATGAAGCCTACGCCGACCGGAAACCACTGCTTGTGGTTGTCTTGAACGGAGCATTTCTGTTTGCTGCGGATCTGATGAAGAATCTGACAATTCCCTGCGAAATCACCTTCATTCGGGTTGCTTCGTACTCCGCCACCGAGTCGACCGGGCAGTTGAAACAGATTCTGGGCCTGAGCGAACCCGTCACAAACCGCCACCTGATCGTGATTGAGGATATTGTCGACACGGGCCTGACCATCTGCGAGGTCTGCGAACAACTGGGTGCGCAAAACCCGGCTTCCATAGCCATTGCCACCTTGTTGTTTAAACCGGCCGCGCTAAAAAATAAAATTGACCTGCAGTATGTTGGCTTTGAAATCGAAAACCAGTTTGTTCTCGGGTATGGTCTGGACTACGATGGACTGGGCCGCAACACCAAAGATATTCTGG